>JAAEMC010000258.1 GCA_024225895.1 Desulfobacteraceae bacterium
AACTGCCTCTGCTTCTCTTTCTTCGGGTGGTCCATACCCCCCGCTTCCCGGTAAACGTATACTAAGCAGATCGCCTGATTTAATCTGCCCCACACCCTTTGACCTGCATTTTTTTTCCATTGGGGTATCGGGATTCAAAATAAGATTGCTCATGCTGCCATCCTTGCCGCCAAAAATACCCAGAGGCCTGAATTTCTGGCGATCAGAATAACGTGCCCAGACCACATCCGTAAGAAACCTGATATCCCTGCGGGTGGAAACCCCGCCCCTGTATTTTCCAGCTCCTCCTGAATTTTTGATAAATTCATATCGTTCTATCATTACAGGATATTCCAATTCTGCGGCCTCAACAGGCGTATTCATGAAACGGCCAAGATGTAAATCCTGCCCGTCAGGTCCATCCTTGTCAGGCCTTGCACCGCCGCCGCCGCCCTGAATTTCAATATAGCTGAACCGTTTTTTTTTTTCTTAATGAATCCCGGTAAAATTGTTTGTACAGGCTTGACCGTGGCTGCCGGCAACAATGCGTTTGGGAACGACTTTGCTCATAGCCCTTAGCATGGCCTCCACAATTTTAGTCATGGTCTGGCTTCTGGCTGTGACACCGGCCGGGAGAAGAGGATTTGTAACCAGGCCTTCCCTGCTGGACACTTCAATGGGTCTGAATGTTCCTGAATTAAGCGCCATATAAGGATCAATTATTCCCACCATGGTATAAAAGACACCACCCTTGGTACAGGACCAGGGAGAATTTACATTACCTTTAGTTTGAGAGCTGCTGCCCTCAAAATCAACTTGCATGCCATCGCCTTTTATATGGATATTCACTTGAACTTTCACAGGAGTATCAACACATCCGTCATCATACAAATAAACGATAACCGTATAATCACCATCCGGGACTGACGCAATAAAGTAACGAACTTTTTTCTCAGTATAATCAGAAAGCATGGATGTACATTTTTGAAAAATATCCAGACCGTATTTGGCTATCAAAGCTTTAATCCTCTCAACTCCGATCTTTGCTGTTGCGGCCTGTGCTCTTATGTCCTCCATGGTTTTTTTAGGGATGCGTATATTATTTGAAATCAGATCAAAGATTTGAGGGTCTTCTTTTCCTTTTTGATAGAGCTTAACAAAAGGAATTCGAAGACCTTCCTGATAAATTTCAGTTAATCCGCCTGCAACACCTCCGGGCACAGCTCCCCCCATATCAAGCTGATGAGCGATATTGGCCACAAAAGCAACCACTTTATTTTCTATCAGCACAGGTGATAAGAGCTGCACATCAAGAAGATGTTGTCCGCCAAGGTATGGGTCATTACAGATAATTACATCGCCGTCATTGAACTCTTTAACGTGTTTAATCATATTCACTGCGGTTTCCGGAAGACTGAATATCATCAGGGGACAAAGATGCGCCTGGGCCAGGATACCGCCGTCAGCATCCAGCACGCCGCAGTTTATATCCATAATTTCCTTGACAATTGTTGTTCGTCCCATCCTCATCAGGTTATAACCCATGTCATCTGCCACAGCCTCTAATCCGTATCGTATAACCTGCATGGTTATAGCATCTGCTTTATATTTCATAGTTTATTCCTTGTTCTTTAATGACTTTCGTTTTCAATTTCTATTATGATATTTCCAAACTCATCAATGATACCAAAAGAGTCCGGTGGGATGAGTGTTGTGGAAATTGTCTCCTCAACAAGACAAGGGCCAACGATTTTGTTCCCAGCCGACAATAGTTTCCGCTCAAAAACTTGTGTTTTTTCCCAACCATTGTTTTCAAAATATACTTGCCTTTCATCTTTTCCGCCGTTTTCTACAAGCATAATTTCAGCTTTTTCCAGTGAAAAAGAAACCGGGCGGTTTTTTCCTTTTACTCTTACTCTCAAATTTACAAATTCCACAATTTCAAGTGGCTCAGCATAGGAATATACCTGCTGATGCAATTCATGAAAATTGAGGGCGATATTTTTAATATAATTAATATCTACTTCTTTTATCGGTTCAAGGGGAGCATTAAGTTCCCATGATTGTCCTTCATATCGAAGATCTGCAGACCATGTCAGGTCTATGTCCTGTTCCGGAACATTTTCTTTTTCCATTTGTAGCAACGCTTCTTTTTCCATGGCTAAAAATGTGTTTAAAAAATCATTTGGATTGACCTGGCAATCTTGTTTAATAAAGGTTCTTACAAAATCATGTTGAATATCTGCCACAACAAAACCGACTGCTGAAAAATTACCACTCATGGGCGGAACGATCACTCTGTTCATACTCAGTTCCTTGGCGATATCCACAGCATGCAGTGCAGCAGCTCCTCCCATTGCAACCAAAGAGAACTCCCTTAAATCATATCCTCTTTCAACGGAATTTTTGCTAATCCCTTTTGCCATGTTAGCGTTGACAATGCGCAGAATTCCTGCGGCTGCCTCTTCAATACCGATGCCTAATTTATCGGCAACATGATTTTTAATTGCTTTGGCTGCCTTTTTGGGAAAAAGAGAAAGCTTTCCCCCTAAAAAATAATCCGGATTTAATCGACCAAGTATCAGATTGGTATCAGAAACTGTCGGCAGAACTCCTCCCCATCCGTAACATGCAGGCCCGGGACTGGAACCGGCACTTTTCGGTCCGACATTGAGTGCACCTGCAACATCAACCCATGCAATACTGCCGCCACCGGCTCCGATTGTCTTTAAGTCCACCATGGGCAGTTTGACAGGATAGTTGTTAACGCCTCCCCAGGTAGTCGTCTTTGGAAGATTCTTGTCTATAATCGAAATATCGAAGGTCGTTCCCCCCATATCCGCACCAATGGCCATTTCATTATCAGTCATAGTACTGATAAATGCTGTTGCAATTGCTCCTCCTGCAGGGCCTGAATTAATAAGATGAGCAGCATGGTCACCTGCAATATGGGCCGCCATTGTTCCACCGCTGCTTTGCATAATCTGAAGATTTACATTGCCGTATTGATCTTTCAGCTGATCAATGAGCTTGTTCATATATTTTTTTATTACCGGACCGAGATAGCCGTTCATTACCGTTGTACATGTTCTCTCATATTCTCGAAATTCCGGACAGATTTCCGAAGAAAGAGAAACAGGAATATCCGGTAGTTCCTTCCTGCATATTTCTGCAATTCTTTTTTCATGGATTTGATTCAAAAAAGAAAAAAGAAGTGAAATAACGATTGAATCAACATTATTCTCTTTGAAAACCCGGATAGCGGAAAAAACGGAATCCTCATCCAAAGGAGTATAAATTTCCCCTTTGCTGTTAACTCTTTCAATAACACCTTTTCTTAGATACCTTGGCACAAGTGGTGTTGGGTTGTCGGCACCAAAATCGAAGGCAGCCTCCTTTGGACGGGCAACTCGTCTTATTTCAAGCACATCTTCAAATCCGGCTGTGGTAATAAGACCGACCTTGGCACCATTGCCTTCAATAATAGCATTGGTTCCAATGGTTGTTCCATGGATAATATAATCTATATCATCCATTTCAACGTCTCCGATCTGGAGTATCTCTTCTATGCCGGTAAGAACCCCCTGCGTTAAATCGTTATGAGTTGTGGGTGTTTTGGTATAATGAAATTTCCCTGATAATTCATTTACCATCACAACATCGGTAAATGTGCCTCCGACATCAATTCCAATTCGTAAATTTTTCATAATTTTTTCCTTTTGCTGTCTTTTTAATCATATATTTTTTTAAAATCAAAATTATGCGCTGTTGTTTTGAAACAAGCCTGGCTTGTGGAACTTAAAATTATGATTTTGCTATCTCTTTTTTCTTTATTTTTTCAAGAGAAGTACGTTGGAATTTCTTTTTAAAACTATCTTTTTGAAACCATTAATATTTTAAAACCATACCATTATAAAATGGCGATAACCTTCAGCAATAGTTATCAATTATAAAAATTATTTTTCCAAAATTCCGGATCTGCCTTTTCCTTCCAGTTAGAACCGAATTTGTTAGAAAAATACTTTTCAAGCCTGATAAACCACTTATTGTTTTCGTAAACACCTCCCTGATGGTTTGTTAATACATCAGTCAGAAACGTCTTAATTTCAAAAAGCTTTTCCTTTGGCACATAAGCCTGTGCCCCATCTTTTATGGTTTTAATAAAATTTTCAGGATTAAGAGCATGGGCTGTCAACATGAGTGTAGGAATTTTTTTATTCCTTGTGATTTCCAATAATTCATATCCATTCACACCCATGATATCGAGAACAGCCGCATCATATTCCTCTTTTTGCAGAAGAGTACTCGCGGTTTCAAAATCACCTGCTATTTTAACAACACAATTATGGAGTATTTCTTTAATGGAATCCAAAATATCAGGTTCATCATCAACAACTAATATTTTTTTCCCGCTTAGAATATCGAAAGGCTTAGATTCCGTATCCACGATAAAAACACAGTTTTCAAAACCTTTGGAAGCACATTCAACCTCATGGGCTATGCAGTATTGGTCAAAAAGTATGGATGCCATTCCACCAATAACCCCTCTGATTAAATCGCACACACATTTTGATGATTTCCCGTAGGACCGTGCAAAAGGGGAATTTTTTACTGAAACCTCCAGGATGCCTTTTTCTGCATCAAAGCGATTTAGATTAAAATTACCCCATCCTATCTCAGTTCCCATTTTCAACATGAATTCAATAATCTGCTTGTCAGAGAAGTTAAAAATTTCTTTATATTTCTTTGAGGATTGGTATCCGCCACTGAATCCGCCCTGATAAATCCCTTCTTTGGCGTTCTCTCCCAAGACTTTTTCTATTTCTTTTTGAAAATCTGTAATTGTTTCAGGTCTTACGAGCAAATACCTGACTCCATGATAAGTAAGGGTCCCATCGTTTTCATCATATTCAAGGTCATCTAATATAGAATTTTTTGACACGACTCTTCCTTTTTTAGACTTTCCAGAAATTATTAATTTTCAAACGATTAATTCATTAAGCTTGGCAGATATAAAGCAAGAGGAGGAAATGCCATAATTAAAGCCATTACAACGGCATCACAGGCTAAAAAAGGCAGTCCTGCTCTGTATATATCGCTCATTGTTGTGTTTGACGGGGCAACCCCTTTCATGACGAACAGGACCAGACCAAAAGGAGGCGTTGTTGTAGCCATTTCCATATTAATAAGCATCATTGTATTGAACCAGATTGGATCAAATCCAAGGTTTTTTATAATTGGAGTATAGACCGGCAACGTAACCATCATTATTGTCAGAGGTTCCATAAAAACCCCCATGAAAAGGAGAATTATCTGCATAAAAATTAAAATGAATATAGGATGCATATCTAAATTAGCGGCTAAACTCACCATGCCTGAACTGGCACCGCTGAAAGCCAGAATCTGGGAAAATGCCATGGCACCTGCCATAATCATGAACATCATAATTGTGACTTTAAGAGTACTGGATACTGAACGGTATATAATCTGCCAGTCCCATCCTCTGTATCTAAGTGCCAGGACAAAGCATCCAAGAGCACCGGTAGCTGCTGATTCTGTGGGTGTGGCAACACCTAGGAACATAAGACCGATGACTAAAAAAACAATTGCACCTAAAGGGAGAACATATTTAAAAGTTAAAACAATCTTCTCAAAAAACGGTGTTTTTTCTACCTCATAGGAAGGTGCCAGGTCTGGTTGTAAAATACATCTGATGATAATATAGGCCCCATAAAGAAATGCCATTATCATTCCCGGCACAATGATTGCCATCAGCATCTCTCCAACTGAATTTCTGCTCAAGGATGCCAGCAAGACTGCCAGGGCGCTTGGTGGAATCATGATAGCAAGCCCACCGCTACCTATGATTGGGCCGATACTCATTTGTTTTTTATAACCCTTTTTTTCCATTTCCGGTACCAATACTGAACCAAGCATGGCACAACCTGCCATGGCCGAACCGGATAATGTGGAAAACAATGTGCCCCCGCCTATCGCCAGCATACTCAGCCTGCCTGGAATCCGTCCCAGCCATTTATCGAGCGTGTCCATCATTTTTTGAGCAACACCTGAAATGAACATAATTTCACCCATTAGTATAAACAGGGGAACCGGAAGAAGGGCGAATGAGGCAATAGATCTGTAAATACTCCTGATAAGTTGGGCAAGGCCTGCTTCACCGCCCCAGAAAATATATACACCCAATATATTAATAAAAAGGAACGAGAAGGCTACCGGAACTCCAATAAAAAACAAAAACATTAAACAGGAAAAAATAATTAAAAGAGTTACCCACCATTCCATAGCAAAAAGCCTCTATACTTCAAGTTAAGAGTTTATTTTTCGCGATTCGATCAAAACACCCGCGACGAAACGCAATGTTCTCCTGATGAACTGGACAAATAGCATCAGGCCACCTATGGGGATAACACCTATTATTAGAAACATGGGTATCTCTAATGTAGTTGTTGTATAAAGACCTTTATTTATACATTCCATGGTAACTTTAAACCCATAAATTGTCAGGATGCAACAAACGAATACTCCAAGGATGGAACTGAATATTCCTAAAATCGCATTATTTTTTGGTTTAAGATGACTTAAGATAATATCCACTTTCACATGCCCGCCTTCTCGCAATACCCAGGCTGAACCCAGAAAAGTAATATATAAAAGCATGATCTCCGTGACTTCTGTAACCCAGGTCAAGGAGTGATTAAAAAAAGTTCGTAGAATAACTTCCAGGCAAACCGACAGCATAATAAAAATCAACATAATACCGGCTAAAAACATCATGATGTTCAGCACTCGATCAAAAATTCCCATGGGCTTTTTCATTATTGTCCTGCCAGTTTTATAATTCAAAGCATTAGTCTGTTCCATGAGAGGAAGAGACTAATGCTTGAACTATCAAAAGGTTAATTTCCGGTTAGTTTTTTAAGATCGGAAACAAGGGCGGGTACTTTTTTGCTTAAGTCTTCCCATTCAGCCTCGTATGCCGTTTCATAGTAGCTTTTATTTTCAGCAGGTGAAAATTTTATCCGTTTTATTCCCATTTCATCATATTTTTTCCATTCTTTCTTTATCTCTTCTTTAAAATAGGCCTCCATTTCCGGCTCGAATTTTATCGTAATATCCATGATTTTGTTCTGAACAGTTTTATCAAGGCCGTTCCATACTTCCAGATTCATTAAAATGAGAGTATTTTGTCTGGTATAAAACGGTATATCAATTATATACTCACAGTTCTTTAACCATCCCCAGCTTCTTGGGCCCAGCGTTGCAAAACCAAATCCATCAACCAAACCACGTTCAAGTGAAGTAAAGGTATCCCCAAATTTTACGGTAACCGGTACCATTTCTAACTTTTTCATGAAACGATCATAAAGCGCAGACGTTCTCATTTTTATCCCTTTAAGATCTTCAAGACTCTTCACCGGTTTATTCACTCGAAGGTAGAAAGGATCATATAACCAGGTTCCAATATATTTAATCCCGATCTTTTGATGCCTTTTATCCATATATTCATATAATCCACCGGGTTTTCGTTCTTCAGACATGGATAGTTTAGATAAGGTAAATGCGTTAACTTCCGGAGCCAAGGGCGCGTAATATGCTGTTGGATTGAAAATCACCTGGACGATATTATCCTGCAAAGACTTGGCCTGATCAGAGCCCGGAATAACTTCTCCACCACCTAACCAATCAATTTTGATTGCCTCACCACATTCAGCATTAACCCTGTCCACCCAGACATGGATCATTTTACAAAGCGGATGGTCCTTAGGTAAGAAACTTACTGCCTTCAATTTTTGTGGCTTTGCCATTGCGCTATTATTGATCCCCAAAAAGAAAACAGCCATAAACATAAAAATCAGTGAGTAGAATTTAAATCTTTTCATTTTATAAATCCCCTTGCTGTAAAATTAAATTAAATTTTTTTCACTCTAACCAAAAAATTATAATTTCATCATTTTTTTATGCA
>JAAEMC010000259.1 GCA_024225895.1 Desulfobacteraceae bacterium
ATAATTTGAAAAAAATAGCAGTGCTTCCAGGAGATGGAATCGGGCCGGAAGTAATGGAACAAGCCGTAAAAATACTTGAAAAAACAGCACAAATATTCGATTTTACACTTGAATTTGAGTTTGCTGATGTTGGCGGCGCAGCCATCGACAATCATGGGATGGCATTACCTGATGCAACCTTGACATTATGCCAGCAAAGCGATGCTATTTTATTTGGTTCCGTGGGTGGCCCTAAATGGGAAAACCTTGCCCCTGAAGAACAACCGGAACGCGGAGGGTTGCTGCCCTTAAGAAAACATTTTGGCCTGTATTGTAATCTTCGGCCAGCCAGGGTTTTTCCAATGCTTGCCGCTGCATCACCTCTCAAGCCTGAGATTGTCCAAAATGGTTTTGATATTCTTTGTGTAAGAGAGTTAACCGGAGGTATTTATTTTGGCAGCCCAAAAGGCAGAGAAGGAAGTGGGCCTGATGAAAAAGCTTTTGATACAATGGTCTATCACCGCTATGAAATTGAAAGAATTGCAAAAATGGCCTTTGAGGCCGCCCAGAAACGCAGGGGCATTGTGACCTCGGTTGACAAGGCCAATGTCCTTTTCTCAATGGTATTATGGCGTGAGACCGTCACTCAGGTTGCCAAGGACTTTCCGGATGTTCAACTCAACCATATCTATGTAGATAACTGCACCATGCAGCTAGTTAAAGATCCCCATCAATTTGATGTACTGCTTTGCGGAAATATGTTTGGTGATATTATTTCAGATGAATGTGCAATGATAACGGGCTCCATGGGACTTTTGGCATCTGCCAGCCTCAATGAGGAAAAATTTGGTCTCTATGAACCGGCTGGAGGGTCTGCACCTGATATTGCAGGAAAAGGAATTGCCAATCCTATTGCCCAGATTCTTTCCGGTGCCATGATGCTCAAATATACGTTTGGGTTCAATGATGCCGGCAATGCCATTGAAGAGGCCATTTCAAAGGTCCTTGAAAAGAACATTTTTACAGCCGATCTTTCCGGGAACAAAAAAACAGCAGTAAATACAAAAGAAATGGGAAATTCAATCATTAATGAACTGGAAAGACTGCATTCATAAAGAAATTGCAATGATTTCAATTTATAAAATTATGCCACTAAGGCTTTTGCCTTCTTTACAACCAACAGTTTATTTTTTTTTCCGTACCGCTAAAATAAGGGTTGGTAGTGTCCTACTCGTTTCAGGTATAATTTTTCCGTTGCGTAGATTTATCCGGCTTGTTGCTGTATCAGCATACCAGACAAATCGGACAGACTGGCTGAAAATATAATTTTTATTGATCTTTTGGGCAAGGCCTTTATATAGCGATTGTATTTCTTTATATTTAGGCATTCGCCAGCCCCCGCCGTCATACTGAGTGTTTAATGCCCATTTTTTGGCCTTGAACCAACCAATGGTATTTTCATGTCCTGTATAGACAAGCCATTCTAATTGTGTCCGCTTATCAAGGACAACTCCGTTTTTAAATTTAACAAAAGGGCCTTTAATTTCTAAAATGCTTTCTTTTGAGGGCCTGGAATTGGTGCTAGCTACAGTTTGAGATTTTTCGTCCAATAATCTTTTCTTCTCTGCTTCAATCTTTTGGCGCTCTTCATCAATTTCTTTGCGTTCTTCGATTTCTGCCTTAAGATCTTCCAATTCCTGCCTTTGTTTTTCAAGCAATTCCCGTTCTTTGGCCAATTTATCCACGGTAGTATCATTGCTTGAAATCGCATCCCCCTTTATTTGGGAAGTTTGCACCATAACAAATACAAACTCTCCCCCTTGATCTCCTGTATTCTTAATAGGCCGGCATAAAGGGGTCTGTTCCGAGTTATTGCCTATGATAGGGGCAATCTGGGTATATAGTTCTTGGGTGGAAATATAGGGTTGGGTATTATTTTTCAATTTTTTGATTAGTTGGTATGCAAATATACTATGCCCTGCTGTTCCTGAATCAGAAACCGGGGTTTTGTTACCGGATGTCATTCCCCAACGACTCTTTTCATTGTACAGACTCAGATAATATTTATCATCTATGACAGAAGGCAGCGATCTTGCCTGGCCAAACAAAGTGCCGGAATAACAGGAGTCTGAAATCAAAAGGACATGTCTTGCTTTCATACTCCGCATGGCTTTTTGAATCTGAGTATTATCCAGATAGGTAATGGGATCACCGGCGGTAGCATCCACGGGAATCCACCATCCGTCATTATATGTCTTATCAATATCTCCATGGCCGGCATAATAAATCAGAACAGAGTCTTCAGGTTTGACCTTTAATGCAAAACTTCTCATTAAGTTGTAGATTGATTTTTTTGTGGCCTTCTCATCGTAAAGAGTCTGGCAGACAAAACCATACTTGGATTTTAAAACAGCTTCAATTGCTTTTGCATCATTTAAGGGTGTTTCCAAATCTGGAATTTTATCATCATTATAATTTTGAATACCAATAATTAATGCATAATAAGTACCCAATTTTTCACTCTCATGGGAAAGATCAGAAGTAACCGTTATTCCTCTATCCTTTTGGGCAGCAAAGGCTGGGGCCAGAATAATCCATAGAAGAAATATGCTTAACAACATTTTTTTCATGTTATCACCATAAATATTGAGGTAAGAGACTTAACCTATAATATATCCAATCTCTCTACGCTATTTCAATCATTTTTCTAAAAACAATGATAAGGCATGGGAATTGTGCCCGACAGTTATGGTATCGGAATCAATAAAAATAAAAAAA
>JAAEMC010000260.1 GCA_024225895.1 Desulfobacteraceae bacterium
AAGGCAGAGGACAACCCCACAATAAAAGCGATTTTTGCACCTTCCAGAAGCTGGGCAAAAAGATCGCGTCCCACATTATCCGTACCCAGCCAGTGCTGCATGCTGGGCCCTGTTGAATTCTTAATCATGGGATCAACCCCGGTCATTGGGTCATACATGGGACCCAAGAAAGGAAGAAAAAGAGAAGCAATGGCCATAAGCATAAAACAGGACAACAGGAATATGCCAATTCGGCCCAAAGGATTTTGAAAAAAAATCCTCCATCCCTTAATAAAACGTTCCAGATAGTAATTTTTCTGCACTGATGAATCCTTTTTTCCCATGAAAGAAAGACCGTATTTAATTTAATTATAAACGAATACGCGGATCCATATACGCATACAAAAGATCCACGATTAAATTGGCCACCAGGACAACGGCTGCAATTAAAAGAAAGCAGCCCTGAGCCAGAGGGTAATCGTTATTACTGACGGCAGATATCAACTCTCTGCCTATACCGGGCCAGGAAAATACCTGTTCTGTCAATGCCCCGCCATTTATGGAAAAAGCAAGGCTTAACCCTACACTTGTGATAACGGGCAATGCCGCGTTCTTGGCGGCATGCTTGTTTTTTATCACTTTTTCGGTCAAACCTTTGGCCCTTGCCGTAATAATATAATCCTCCCGTAACACACCCAGCATGCTGGAACGCATTAAAAGAAGATAGCTGCCAAGATGGATTGAAAAAAGTGTGAGGAGCGGCAAAAAGATATGGTAAAGCACATTCAGCAACTTGATAAATATGGATGAGTCAACCATCCAGACTTCCGGCGAAAACATCCCGCCCAACGGGAACCATCCCAGTTCAAATCCCAATATCCATATAAGCAGCAGCGCAAACCACGGGATAAAAAGAGTATGGCAGACAAGGGCGGAGATTGATAAAAAAGTATCCAGGGCTGATCCTTTTTTCCATGCAGAGATTTTACCCAGTATCACTCCGAAAAAAGCTGCCAGAATGGTGGAGGTTGTAAATAGAAGAATGGTACTGGGCAGTTTTTGCAAAATAATTTTTAAAACCGGTTCTCCAGAATGAAAGGATGTGCCGAAATTACCGGTACAAAAATTTTTCAAGTAGATAAGATATTGTTTCCACACCGGTTCATCAAGGCCCAACTGCTCAATCATATGCTGGGTATCCTCAGGTGTGAGCATGGGATCAACTATTTTGGTGATGGGATCACCAGGCGAAAGTCTGAACAAGAAAAATAACAATGTTAGAATAACAAAAAAAATAATCGTTATTTCAATCAATTTGCTGATGATAAACCGGTGGCTTTTCATTTCATTTAACAAACCCGTTTCTTTTTTTAGCTTTTGGGTTTAACCAGGCATATGGACCAGATATTGCCGATACCGTCTACTTTTTCTAGCCATCCTTCAAACCTGTCTGTACACACAGCTTCGATAATATGGGGATTGTACAAGGGGATATACGGGACATCCTGCATGATCATCTCTTGCATTTTCCAGATCATTGCCTTTCGTTTGTCCACATCCACAACACTTCTTTGTTCATTGGCGATTTTATCATACTCTATATTTTTATACCCGCTCATATTCCAGCCGCGTGGTTTATCGTTTTTAGAATTAAAAAAGGCATTTAAATAATCCGGATCAAGATTCAACTTACCATATCCCAAAATAAAAGCATTAAAGTCTCGTTTTCCCTTGACCGTATCAATGAGTGAGTTAAAGGCCATGGGTCTTGCAAAAACCTGCATACCCATATCCTTGAGCCATTCTTGAATCATTATTCCGGCAAAAGCCCGTTTGGGATCATAATCAGACGGCGGTGTTAAAATCATAAATTTTTCCATTGGGGTGCCATCGGGAAGTTTTATCCCTTCCGCCTTTACCAGATTCCCAGTTTTATCCACCGGCGGAACATCCCATGTGTAGCCGGCCTTTTTAAGTATCTCATAGGCTTTCTTTATACGGTCATCATTGCTCAATCCATAACCATACTTCACCACATCGGGATTATGCCAGAAATGATTACCCGAAGGAATAATGGAATGCATGGCTGTCCCATAGTTTTCCAGTATACGGGTTAAAATAAAATCCTTGTCAATTAAAGCGGCAATGGCCCTTCGCAGATTTACGTCGTCAAAAGGAGGTTTTCTGACGTTAAATCCCATATAATAAAGAGCACTTTTCTTATTCAAAAAGACCCTGATATTTTTCTGTTCTTTGAGTTCTTTGATATATCCCGGCTGGATATTCCACCAGTACATATCGATATCGCCTTTTTTTAAGGCAAGGATGGCCACATCACTGGTGCCATAAATTTTAAACAGCAAATTTTCCACATAGGGCCCCAATGTCAAACCTGCGATTGTTTTTTTTGAGCCAAAAAAATGCGGATTCCTTTTCATGTGGAGATAGGATCCTTTTTTATTTTCAAACAACACAAAAGGACCTGTCCCCAATGGTTTTTCAACCAAATGATCCTGTAATGCCCGCAATGGTTTTTCTGCTTGTTTGGCTTGTTTAACCACTGATTCCCATTCTTTTCTTGACACCATGGGGGCGGTTAAAACACGGGATAGAAAGATGGCGGAAGGCTTTTTTAAATAAAACACCACAGTATGTTTGTCGGGTGTTTCAATCTTTTTAATGATTTTCCATTTGCTGTAATACCTTGGTATCTTGAAATCAAAAAAAATCTGCTTTGTAAAGGCGACATCATCACTGGTAAAGTCGGACCCATCAGACCATTTAGCTTCTCTGAGGGATACCGTATATGTCATGGCCGCCTCATCAAAAACAGGATCCTCTTTTGCAAGCCAGGGGATGATCTTCAATGTTTTTGGATCACGGGTGTACAGTGGTTGGTAGATTTGGGATAGAATTTTGCGGGAATTGGCATCAGTGCCTAGCCAGACATTTAATGACTTGGGCTCTTCAGGGAGCCCTATTTTTAAAATTTGGACATTAGAAGCTTTGCCGCATGAAGTTAGAATCCCGGATAATAAAATAAAAAAACCGGCCAACATGATAAAACTGAGACCGATTTTAGGAAACCAGCTTTCTTTTTTTCTCTCCATTCGCCTTTTGTGTTTGTAAAATTTTGTCCTCAATGAAATCCACCACCTTAGCTTCAAGTTTATCATCATTAAACAGGTTGATTCGTGGAATGCCGCCGGGGCTCACACAATTTACTTCAACCAACTTATCCCCTATTATATCAATACCCACAAAATAAAGCCCGTCTTTTACCAGCTTTTCTTTGACATATTCGCAAACATCCCGTTCCTTTGCGGTAATTGTATGTTGGTAGGCTTTTGCACCGACATGGACATTGGTTCTAAAATCACCGGATAACGAACGTCTTCTCATTCCGCCAAGGATTTCACCGTTTAATAAAAGAATCCGGACATCCCCGTCATATTCAACATTTTTCAAATACTCCTGAACCATAATGGGTGAGCGTTCAGGATAGGGTTTACTTGATCTGACATAATAGTTAATTAAAGAACTAAGATTTGCCTGGTCCCGATTACTGACTTTTATCACGCCATGCCCGCCATGCCCCTTGAGCGGCTTTACAACCATATCACCGCCGAAATTGTCAATTATTTTTTTCAGTCTTTGCGGATCTCTTGATACATGGGTTTCTGGTATGATTTCAGGAAAATTCAAAATATAGGCTTTGCTGTTGCCCTTGACCTGACCGGAGGTATGGTTGATCATAAACACCTGGTCACTGACAGGACCTAAAAATTCCATCACCTGATAGCTCAGCGGCGGATCTTTCCTTAAAAAAATCGCATCTAGATCTGCCACGGTTTCAAAGATCAAATCGTCTTTATCCCGGCAGTCAATCAGGGCCTGCCAATATGATTTCATTGAGAGGTTTGGTTTTACAGTGATGTTGTGCATTCTGGCGACTACTTTATTTTCTCTGATATACAGATCATGGGGTTCTAAAAAGTATACGGTATGATTCCGCTTATTGCATTCGTACATCAGATGGGAGGTGGTCTCCCATATTGGATTGATTGAATTCAACGC
>JAAEMC010000261.1 GCA_024225895.1 Desulfobacteraceae bacterium
ATTCGCAAACCACATGAAAAAAGATCAGATCCAGGCCGCTTCCGCCGGCATAAAAGCCAATGGGTTAAATCCTTTTGCCGTAAAAGTTATGGCAGAATCAGGCGTGGATATATCCCGTCAAAAGTCCCAACTCATTAGTGAATTTGACCTAAAAACTTTTGATTTTATCATTACGGTCTGTGGCCATGCCGATAAAGCCTGCCCTATTGTTCCAGCCAAGTGCACCAAGATCCATGCCGGGTTTGAAGACCCGCCCGCTTTGGCCCAAAAAGTAAATACAAAGCAAGAAAAACTGGACTGTTACCGGAAGGTACGTGACCGGATTAAAACATATGTAGAAAATATGCCGCTGAACTTGACCAGCTAAAGGAGATCGACATGAGTCTAAATGGCAACAATAACAATGAGCGGAAAATGACCAGTATTTTTGAAAGATACCTTACGGTCTGGGTGGGGCTGTGCATCCTGGGCGGTATCTTTTTAGGCAAACTGGCCCCGAATCTTGCCAAAACACTTGACAGCATGGCCATCAGCGTAAATGACGCTCCAGTGGTTTCCATTCCCATTGCTGTCTGCCTGTTTTTTATGATGTATCCCATTATGGTAAAAATCGATTTCGGCTCTGTAATAAAGGCGGGTAAAAGCGGTGAGCCTGTATTTTTAACTCTTTTTGTCAACTGGTGCATCAAGCCCTTTACCATGTATGCCATTTCCCTTTTTTTCCTGGGCATTGTCTTTAAAGGATTCATTGGCGCAGATGCCGTCGATTTGGTGAAAATGCCCTTTGGCCTTGATCTGGATGTGGGCGCAACCCATGGAGCAGGGACAGTGATATTGCAGGACGGGATCAAGATGCTCCAGGTTCCCTTGTGGCGTAGTTATCTGGCCGGCTGTATCCTTTTGGGCATTGCCCCCTGCACGGCCATGGTCCTGGTATGGGGATACCTTGCCAGGGGAAATGACAGCCTGACCCTGGTCATGGTGGCCATCAACTCATTGACGATGCTTTTGCTCTACGGCATTTTAGGAGGCTTTCTACTGGGTGTAGGACGGCTGCCCGTACCCTGGCAGGCATTGCTGCTCTCCATTTCCATTTACGTGGCATTGCCCCTTGTGGCAGGGTTTGTTTCCAGAAAATGGATCATTGCCGCCAAGGGGGAAAACTGGTTTAAAGAAAAATTCTTGCATGTCTTAACACCCATCACCATTATAGCTCTGTTAATCACTTTAATCCTTTTGTTCAGTTTCAAGGGCGAGGTGATCCTTGCCAATCCCTTGACCATTCTCTGGATTGCCGTGCCGCTTTTTATCCAGACCGTCTTTATTTTTGCCCTGGCCTATTTTGCCGCAAAGGGCCTTAAGCTCAAATATGAAGATGCCGCCCCCTCTGCCATGATCGGCGCGTCCAACCACTTTGAAGTGGCCATCGCAACTTCGGTCATGCTTTTTGGCCTTTCTTCAGGCGCAGCCCTGGCAACAGTGGTCGGTGTGCTTATCGAAGTGCCTGTTATGCTCATGCTGGTATCTGTCTGTAAAAGGACACAGGCCTGGTTTGATTGATCTGGGTTGTGATTTTTTTTTAAAACTATTATATCAAACCCCATAATATCCGGGATCGCAAATTAATCCATATGAATTAGAGGATCAAGATATATGAAAGCAGGGTTTGATTTTGGTGCCAAAAATATCAGTGTGGCTGTTCTGGACGACGGACAGGTTGCATTCCAACAAAGTATTTCGCACAATGGGAACCTTATAGCTGCCTTTA
>JAAEMC010000262.1 GCA_024225895.1 Desulfobacteraceae bacterium
GACAACACCGATAGATCCCCCGGATGCCTGGACTGCAGCTGCAAAATCTGAATCATAACCTGCCTTTTTCATGGCTGGTATCAAAATAGCACCCACAGCGGCGGCATCTGCTGCCGCCGACCCGGAAATGCCTGCAAAAAACATGGCAGATACAATGGCAACGGCGGCCAGCCCGCCCGGAAGCCAGCCCACCAGTGAATTGGCAAAATCAATTATCCTTTTACTAATACCCCCTTTTTCCATTAATACACCAGTGAACATAAAAAGCGGTACTGCCATTAAATGAAAGGAATCAGTCCCGGAAAACATTCTTTGAACAATCATCATCACCGGCACATCCCCCTGGGCAATAACCGCTAAAACGGATGAAACACCAATAGCAATGGCAATGGGTGTATTGATCAAAAAAAGAAAAACAAGAGATATCAGCAACACCTGTGTGGTCATGGATTCCGGCCTTTACCCCAATGTTCCAACGTTGTGGTTTTATACAGTTCCATCAGATTGGCCAGGCAATGGATCATAAAAATCATGCCTGAAACGGGAATAATAATAAAAATAAACCACTTGGGTATGGAAAGCGCTGGTGTAATCTGGTTGCGGATAAAATAGGCAAATTGAAAACCATAGACAATCATTACTGAAAACAAGGTCATGGAAGCCAAAAATACAATGAGATTACAAATTTTCTTTTTTGCCGCTCTCATACGGATATAAAAAATATCCACACCAGGATGAGCATTTCGTTTGTATGCCGATGTAGCGCCCAGAAAAGTCAACCACACCAGCAGATATCTTGCCAGTTCCTCAGACCAGAAAAGCGAATGATTAAGAACATACCTGGAAAACACCTGGCTGGCCACGATAATGGCCATTGAAATTCCCAGAATGAAAAGAGAAAATTCAATAATCCGGTTTAATTGGCTGCTAATCCTGTTCAGAAAGGAATGCATCATAAAAAATGGGTCCTGGTCCGGCGATTGATCTCACCGGGCCGGATTCGTTTAATTAACGGTTTTTAATATTCTGACAAGCAGGTCTTGAACCTTGGGGTCCTTAAAAAGATCCATATCCTTCAAATGGCTGACTTTTGTTCGGAAGGCACCAATATCAGGGCTGCTTTCAATAGTCATCCCCTTATCTTTTAATAGGGCCAGCCGTGCTGCATTCTTGGACCGGTTATCCGTTCGCTGAAAAACAGCGGCTTCGTATACAGATTTTTCAATCAGCTCCTGGGTCTTTTGATCAAGGGACTTCCACCAGGTAAGGGATGCCACATCAATGTGGGCAGAATAAACATGCCGGGTCAGGGTCATGTATTTCTGGATTTCATAAAATTTATATACTTCCATCACCCATAAAGGATTTTCCTGTCCGTCAATCACGCCCTGTTCAAGCTCGGTATAGATGGGCCAGGGCATGGGAGTGGGATTGGCACCCAGGGTCTGCCAGATGGTTTTGTGCAGCTTTGAGGCCATGACCCTGATTTTAAGACCTGATATATCGTCAGGCGTCTTGACTGGCCGTTTGCTATTAGTCAAGTTCCGGAAACCATTTTCCGAAAAGCAAAGTCCTTTGAATCCCGAGCTTTCCAAGCTCTTGAGGATCTCTTTTCCCAAGGGGCCGTCCAGAACCTGATCTGCCTGCTCATTGTCCTTGAATAAAAATGGATAATCGATCACCCGGGCAATGGAATCAAAGGTGTCAAAGGGTCCACTGGTAATAATACCCATCTGGATGGTGTTCATCTGGATCTGCTGTAAAATCTCGGTTTCATTTCCAATGGATTTTGAATGATAGATTTTCACCGTGATCTTGTTGTCCGACCGTTTCTCAATCAGTTCCTTAAATTTATCGGCAACAATATTCTGGGCAGAGCCTGGTTTGGTGACTACGCCAAGTTTAATACGGATATCGGCAAAGACATTTTGGGATAAAAACATGACGCTTATCAATAATAAGATCAAGGATGTTTTTCTCATCATTCACCACCTTATGGCTAAAAAAAGATTTGTATCTGTTTAAAAAAACCGCTTGTACATTCACACACCTTCTGTGTCACATTTGTCATCTATAACAGATCGAAACGTGCAATGGAATCCATTTACTACCAGAATAAAAGGTTTTTCTTATTGTTTCGCCATTGGTGATTTAGATCGGATATTTCATGAAGATTTTATCAATATGATGAACACATTTAATGAAAATTTGGATGTTATATCTGGATATTGTACGGATTTTTTAAATCAAGGTGTTATGGTCATTTGGCTGGTAAAATTGATGAATTTTTTGCCTTTCTTCGCAAGCTTAAGTTTGTCTCATCTGATGCGTTGCAGAGCATTTGCAAAAAATAATTACAGCAACATGCCCTGCAACTTTACAAGTTACAACAAACTTGATTCGTGCAATATTCGGGGTAGAATGCAGAAATAGCGCATTTTGTTGTGTACCTGTTTCCTTAACTTATGCGCGAGTGGTCTTCACTTCCCGGCCTCCGACATCCATCTTTTTCCACATTGTCAAATTTCCCATCCATAACCAGAATCGAAGCAAAAAATCCGGCTCATATTTAAAAATAAACCAGGAATCCAGATTGGCATTTAATGCCTTGTCAATATCATGGAACTCTTTACAAGGTCCTAGGATGGACTCTTCATATAATGGGGGCATCCCCTTTTCATTCCAGTCAATACCCCATCCGACCCCCAGCGGTTTGAAAAAAGTATCATAAGTCTTTTTGTCCAGTGTAGGATCAAGCGCAATCCATTTCTCGCCTGACATAACCTTTGTAAAACAATGATTAAAAGGGTTTGAAATCGTTCGATGGGCAGCACCGGTAGCTGGTTTGACAAATGTCCGTGCCATTGGGTTTGCACAAAGGATGCAGGCAATGCCCCGGGCTCTTAAAATGGCTATGAACAAAAGATTTTTATTATAGCAGACCCCATATTTCTTTTTCAGGGTATCCGAGGCTTTTACCTTCCACAAATCTCCCCCAAAGCGGATCTCATCCCGTATA
>JAAEMC010000263.1 GCA_024225895.1 Desulfobacteraceae bacterium
AAGAATAAAAAAACAGGCTAAAAAATGCTTTTAAAAATAAATCCAATCAATCCGCAGCAGCGGCTGATAATAAAAGTTGTTGATATTTTAAAAAAAGGCGGCATCATTGCTTATCCCACAGATACATTCTATGGGATCGGCTGTGACATTATGAATAAAAAATCCATTGAAAAGATATATGCGCTTAAACAACGGACCAAAACCAAGCCGTTCAGTTTTATTTGTCCAGACTTAAAAAACATCAGTAAATATGCCAAGGTGACTAATTTTGCATATCGAAATATGAAACGCTTGTTGCCGGGGCCTTATACTTTTGTTTTGTCCGGCTCAAAAATGGTACCCAAAATAATGCTCACTAAAAGAAGAACCGCCGGCATCAGGGTTCCGGATCATCCCATTGCCATCGAGTTAGCCAGTCAATTAGCCAATCCCATTCTTTCCACCAGTGCTACAAACCCTAAAGGAGGTATATTTGAGGATGCCACTTTGCTTTATGAATATTTTAATGACAGGATAGATGTGGTAATAGACGCTGGTCCTGTCCCGGGAACACCTTCCAGCGTTGTGTCTTTAATTGATGACATACCTGAAATTATCCGTTACGGTGCTGGTAATGTTGAGGTCTTTGAGTAGGGAATCTGCAAGGTGCCTTAACAGTGTCATCTTATCCTTTTTTAAATATATTGGTTTTAATTCCCCTTCAATTTTAGCCATTTTCCCTGCCCATTGAACAGCATCATCCAAGTTGCCAAGGCGGTCAATCAATTTTAATTTTAAAGCTTTCTGGCCGGAGTATACCCTTCCGTCTGCTAACTTTTTCATGATATCAGGATTGATTTTTCTTGCTTTTGCTACATCATTTACAAATTGCAGATGGAGTTCATCCACCAGTGATTGAAAAATAACCTTCTCTTTATCTTTAAGTTCCCTTAGAGGGGATCCCATGTCCTTGAATTCGCCACTTTTGATTACAATGGGAGAGATGCCGATTTTTTTAACGATTTCCTTGAGATTTGCATATTCCATGATCACGCCGATGCTGCCGGTCAATGTTCCTGGATTGGCAATAATACCATGGGCTGCAGATCCAATGTAGTATCCGCCTGAAGCTGCCACTCCTCCAAAGGAAGCAATGATTGTTTTTTTCTCTCGGGTCTTCATAATTTCCCTGTAAATTTCCTGGGAAGGCGCGATTCCACCGCCAGGCGAGTCGATACGGAGAATAATGGCTTTAATGGCCTCGTTATCCATAAAGCTATGGATATCTTCAATCACTTTTTTTGAAGATAAAATAACCCCGTTGATTTCAACAATCCCGATATTGCCTTTTGAGTTGGAGTATTTTTGTGTCATCTGGACATTGACCATCTTTGTCCCGGAATGAATGATCAGACTCAACCCCAAAAAACAAAGGGTTGATAAAGATGCCATGATGATCAAAAAGAAAAGAAACGGATGTCTTCGTGTAAACATAAGAAAATCCCCTGGCCTTTTTTATAAAAAAACAAAGGCCGGAGAAAGGAACTTCATCCGGCCTTATAAGTTTATGATTCAAACTGAGTCGCTAAAATATAATACTTATTCTTTTTCTTCAGTTTTTTCAGATTCATCTTCCTGATCCTCAGGTTCTTGAGCTTCGGGATCCTCTTCAGATTTTTCTTCAACAGCTACTTCTGCTTTAGGCTCTTCAGATGGTGTGTCTTCTTCAACACCTTCTTCCACTTGAATTTCTTCAGCCTCCTCAGCAACTTCTTCAACAGCAGTTACTTCGGGAGCAGCCTCTTCAGCAGCCTCTTCAGCAGCCTCTTCAGCAACTTCTTCTTCAGCAGTTACTTCGGGAGCAGCCTCTTCAGCAGCCTCTTCAGCAACTTCTTCTTCAGCAGTTACTTCGGGAGCAGCCTCCTCAGTATCTTCTTCTTTGGATTTATTGGCTTCGATTTGCTCTTGAATATTGTTTCTTAAAAGCTCTCCAAAGGAAGACGTTGCCGGTTTCATGTTTTTGGCAAATTTCTCAAGATATTTATCATCATCATCTTCTTCAAGACGTTTAATGGAAAGGCCGATTCGTCTTTCATCACTGTTAATGTTCATCACTTTTGCAGTAATGGTTTCACTAATCTGATAGTGTTCTTTCGGGCTTTTGATATTTTCTTTGCTGATTTCAGAAACATGGACAAGACCTTCTATTCCTTCTTCTAATTCTACAAAGACACCAAAGTCTGTCAGGTTGGTAATGACGCCGGATATTTCTTTTCCAACTTCATAGCGTTCTGCGACAGTTTCCCAGGGATCGGGCTGGGTCTGTTTAATACCCAGGGAAAATCTTTCATTGGATTTATCAATATCCAGAACGACCGCCTGGATGGTATCATTCTTTTTATAAACTTCTGAAGGATGTTTGATTCGTTTTGTCCAGGAAATATCTGAAATATGAACCAGTCCGTCAATGTCATCATCAATACCTATGAAAAGACCAAATTCTGTTATATTTTTAATTTTTCCTTCTATGATGGTGCCAACAGGATATTTTTGAGAAATCACTTCCCAGGGATTATCAACTGTCTGTTTGATTCCCAGAGAGATTCTTCTGTTATCCGGTTTAAGATCCAGGACAATGGCCTCAATCTCTTCACCAACAGTCACCATTTGGGATGGATGACGGATTTTTCTTGTCCAGGACATTTCAGAAACATGAATAAGGCCTTCAACACCTTCTTCAAGCTCAATAAATGCACCGTAGTCTGTCAGGCTGACCACTTTGCCTGTAACTTTGGATCCCACTGGATATTTCTCTGCAGCAGTGGTCCAGGGATCGGGTGTCAATTGTTTCATACCAAGGGATACCCGTTCTTTTTCAAAGTCAAAGCTTAAGATCTTGACGTCGATTTTATCACCCACGGAAAAAAGTTCAGACGGATGTTTTACGCGGCCCCAGGAAATATCTGTGATATGGAGAAGTCCGTCCACTCCGCCGAGATCGACAAAGATGCCGTATTCGGTGATGTTCTTGACAATTCCTTCCATAACCTTGCCGTTTTCAATGGCTTCAAGGGTAGTGCTGCGCAGTATATCCCGTTCGGCTTCAAGGAGGATTCTCCTTGAAAGAACGATGTTATTTCTCTTTTTGTTGTACTTGAGAATTTTGAATGTATAGGTCTGGTTTACCATTTCATCCATGTTACGGATAGGTCTTAAGTCAGCCTGAGATCCGGGCAGGAACGCCTGCAGTCCGATATCCACTGAAAAACCGCCTTTAACACGGCTTGTGATAACTCCTTCAATGGTTCCGTCAGCATCATAAACTTCCTTGATGGCATCCCAGACTTTAACCTTCTGGGCTTTTTCATGGGATAAAAGAACGGTTTCCTCTTCTTCATCCCATACTTCAATCATTACCTCAAATTGATCACCAACGTTGACATTGAGAGCACCTTCCTCGTCAATGAACTCTTGAATTGAGATCTGGCCTTCAGATTTATATCCCACATCAACAAGAACAGCTTCCTTGCCGACGGATATAACAGTTCCGGTTACTACCTGTCCCTCTTCAAATTTTTTCAGGCTGGATTCATAAATACCTAAAAGTTCTTCCATACTCTCTTCCCCTGTAAGTTCAGGTTCCGAGGTTTCCTGTGTCTCTAATTCTTCGGTGTTCATTTCTTCGGTGTTCATTTCTTCGTCTTCGTTTGTTTCAGCGATGTTGCTCATTAATATTAGTCCCCCTAATCGAATTTTTTTATATCCATATCAACAGATGTTGATGGATACAAACAGTCTTTATATCATGATAGGCTCCAATAATCAACAGAATAATATACCTTTTCAGGTGTTTTCAATAATCTTGATAATTTTCTGAACAACTTCTTCAATGGTGAGATGGGAGGAATCGATGGTAATGGCATCTTGGGCCGGTTTGAGTGGTGCTTCTTTTCTTTTGTAATCATTGGTATCACGCCGGGACATCTCCTGTTCAACCGTCTCTAAATTCCTTTTGGCTTCAGGCATTTCGTCAAACCTTCGTTGAGCCCGAACAAAAAGATCTGCTACTAAAAAGAATTTAAATGCAGCATCTGGAAAAACAACGGTTCCCATGTCCCGGCCTTCAAAAACAGCGTCCTGAATTTTGGCAATACCTCTTTGAATACCCAAAAGGGCTGCCCTGACTAAAGGTTTTGCAGAAGAGGCCGAGGCCAGCATGGCAATTTCAGGGGTCCTAATAAATCCTGTAATATCTTGTCCGTAGGATTGGAGGACAAATTCCCCTTTTTGTAAAACAAACTGCAAATCCAGGTTCTTTAAAAAATGGGCCAGTTTTTCATCATTTTCCCATTGAATATTCTGTTGTTGGATTTCATAGGCAACCCCCCTGTACAATGCACCCGTATCCACGTAAACACAATTGAGTTTTTTAGATAACATCTTGCTTGTGGTGGTCTTGCCGGCGCCTGCTGGTCCGTCAATGGTAATAATTCTTGTATCCATATTCAGTTTATCCTCTAAGCACCTTTTTTAAACCGTCAATAAACACCTTGTTTTCTTCAGAGGTTCCGGCATTGATCCGAAGAAAGGTTGGAAATTCATATGATTTCAATGACCGTGTGATGATACCTATCTCTAACAATTTCTTGAATACCTTTGTGGCATCTGTTTTCACATCCAGCATGATAAAATTGGCCTGGGTCGGCAAAGGCGCAATCCCCATTTCATCCAATTTTTGGGATAGAAAATCAATGCCGTCATGGGTGGTTTTAATACTTTGATCTAAAAACAATGCATCGTCCAGGGCGGCACAGGCGGCAGCCTGGGCAAGGCTGTTAACATTAAAGGGCTGGCGAATGCGGTTGAGCACTTCGGCAACCTCAGTATCCATGATACCATAGCCAACCCTGAATCCTGCCAGTCCATATGCTTTTGAAAATGTCCGCAATGTCACTACCCTGGGATCTTGCAACCCGGATTCCAGGGAATTAAATATGGTTTCATCCCTGACAAACTCAATATAGGCCTCATCCAATATAATCAGAACATTATCCGGTACTTTTTTAACAAATGCTTTAAAGGCTTTTTTTGTTAAGGCACTGCCGGTGGGGTTAAAGGGATTGGTTAAAAAAATCATTTTGGTTTTGGGAGTGATCTTTTCAGCCATGGCGGCAAGGTCCATTGCAAAGTCCTTCAATGGTACGGCTATTGCGACACCTTTTGCGGTTTTCACCGATATCTCATACATTAAAAAGGAGGGTTTGGGCATCAGTGCCTCTTCTCCCGGGTTCAAGAATGCATGGGCCAGAAGAGAGATCACATCATCTGATCCGTTTCCCAGAACTATATTTTGGGATGTAACATTAAATTTGGCAGCCAGTTTATTGCACAGATCATAACCTGCTGATTCAGGATAGCGGTTCATTTCGTCAAGATTGTCCATAACTGCCTGGCGTACCTTGGCAGAAAAACCGATGGGATTTTCATTTGAAGCTATCTTGATTGCCTTTTCAATATTATACTCGCGTTCAAGCTCCTTTAAAGGTTTACCCGCTTCGTAGGCCTTTATGGTATTTAAGGTCTCACTGATTTTAAATTTCATAATGCTGTTGGTCTCCTGTCTTAAAAAAAACAAACTTAGTTAGGATTTGAATTTTTGTCAATGACTATGCTAATTAGAGTTTTATTAAAAATAAATCAGGTGCGTATATGAAAACATCAGTTATTACCGGTCTTGAAAATATTAAAAAAGAACCTTTGGCATCCTTAAAGGGAAAAAACCTTGGATTGCTGGCCAATCCAGCTTCTCTTGACCGGTCTTTCACCCATGCCTCCCAGGTGATCAGCCAGATTTACCCGGGTCAGTTAAAAGCATTGTTCTCTCCACAGCACGGCTTTTATGCCGAAAAACAAGATAACATGATTGAGTCTGTGCATGGGATGGAGCCGACATTGAATATCCCCATATTCAGTTTATACTGTGATACAAGGATCCCGACATTGGAAATGTTTGATTTAATCGATGTGCTTTTGATTGATATCCAGGACGTGGGGACACGGGTCTATACCTTTATTTATACAATTTCCCATTGCCTGGAAGTTGCAGCCGCCCTCAATAAAAAAGTGATTATTCTGGACCGGCCAAATCCCATTGGCGGCATCCAGGTGGAGGGCAATATTCTTGAAATAGAATATGCTTCTTTTGTGGGCCGTTTCCCTATCCCCATGCGCCATGGCATGACGGTTGGTGAAATCTCTGCTTTTTTTAACCGGCAACAGGGAATCGGGTGTGATCTTGAGATCGTACCTTTAAAAGGCTGGAACCGTAAGATGTATTTTAAGGATACAGGACTTGCATGGGTTGCTCCCTCACCGAACCTGCCCAGCCCTTATTCCTGCATGGTTTATCCCGGCCAAGTGATATTTGAGGGTACAAATATTTCTGAGGGCCGTGGAACCACGCTGCCTTTTGAACAATTTGGCGCACCCTTTATTAATATTAAAAAAATTAAATCTGCTGCTGATGAAAAGATAAAGGGAGCCATTTTAAGACCGGTATGTTTTGAGCCGACATCGGGTAAATTTTCCAATAAAATATGCAGGGGATTTCATATTCATGTCATTGATCAAAACCTATTTAAACCCTATTTTGCCTCTTTGATTCTTTTACAGCTAATTATAAAGTTTCATAAAAATGAATTTGAATATAAACCACCTCCCTATGAATATGAGTATGATAAATTACCCATGGATCTGATCCTGGGAAGCCGAAAAATTAGGGAACAACTTGATAACATTGAAGATCTCACCCGGATTGAACAGGGGTGGAAAAAGGAATTGGAAGCTTTTAAAAACCTTTCAAGTAAATTTTATCTGTATGCCTGAAAATAATGAAAATCAGAACTGGAAGCGAATGAGCTTCAAAGGCAATAAAGTATGGGCCGCTCTGGATGATGATCAGTCCTTTTTGACAAAAAAAGGAAAGGTATTGATAAAATACAATCTGAAACAGGATTATGAATACTGGATAAAAAAAGAGAGCCTTCACCCGGAAAATAAAGCAGTACCAGCTCAAAAGAAAACAAAAGGCTCAAAAAAGATTAAAAATGATACAACAAGGCAGACCAAAGAAGATGCCTCCACTCAAAAGCTGCCGGATAATTGTATTCAAATATATACAGATGGTGCTTCTTCTGGAAATCCCGGGCCTTCGGGGATAGGCGTGCTCTTGATTTATCAGAAGAACAAAAAAGAAATTTCACAAAGTATTGGCACTGCCACCAACAATATTGCAGAACTCACTGCAATAAAAATGGCTTTAAGGGAATTAAAGCGGTATGATCTGCCAGTGCGGTTATTTACAGATTCCAGCTATTGCATCGGACTGTTAACCAAAAACTGGAAGCCCAAAAAAAATCAGGATCTTGTTTTTGAAATTAAAGCAATGATAAATAAATTTGAAGATCTCAAGATTATTAAAGTCAAAGGCCACGCAGGTATTAAAGAAAATGAAGTAGCTGATTTTTTAGCTACCTCTGCCATAAAAAAAGGCCTGTAGTTTAAAACAGGCCTTAATATTCTGTATGTGCTGTATTGTTTCTTATTTGTCTTTTTTCAACTCATCAATCTCTTTTTCAAGTTCAGCGATTCTGTCATCTGATTCAAGACCTTCTTCGTTTTTCCAGGAGTCCTTTAATTCATCAAATCCAAGATAGAGTGCAAGGCCGCCGCCCAAAAGAAGCACAGGCGGAATACATCCGGCAAGAATTTGTAAAAACTGGTCAAACCAAACTGCCAAGCCGACCACCCCAAGAAGAACTGCAATAGCTCCACCAATTAATGTTTTCATAAAAAAATCCTCCATAAAAGCTTATATTTTTAAAATTGATGACTTAACTATTAAACACATAAAAAGATTGTCAACTTCAGAAGTGGAAGTAATACCATAGGACCTTGCCTAAATC
>JAAEMC010000264.1 GCA_024225895.1 Desulfobacteraceae bacterium
CAGGCGCCTCTTATCCACTCTGATCATTTCCTTATCCATCGGCGGCGTGTTTATAAAAGACACTGATCTTTTCCCCAGGGAAATCACCCAATTTCTTAATTCAGACATTAAGTCAGTATATAATCTGGTAAAACAGCTTTCCAGGCTCTTACCCACTTTTTTTAATGAAATCGGTGCAGAAGGCCAATTGAGAGACATTTCCACACAGCTTGATGAAGCCTGCCAGAGAAAAGACCTGCTTGTTCACTTTTTAAGAAAACAATGCCATGTGGAGAGTTCCTACCGGGTTGTTGATTTTATTGAACAGGTATTCAATTTCTGGAAAACCGGGAATAAAGAGGCCTTAGAGCCCTATGTGCCGCCATCTATTTACAATGAAATCGATTTAGAAGGACCGTTTGTGGACGGTCCCAGGAAAATTCTCAAGCATGTTCAAGAAAAAGGGGTTAATAAAACTCAAGATTTTCTGCTCTACAAAGAAAAAGCCCTGGAAGATATTGTGGATCAGGTGGAAAATGCATCTGATCTGGATAAAGAACGCGTCAAGCTGTCCTTTAAATTTTACAGGCTCTTAAACCATAAATACGGGTTGGATAACCTGGAGCTCATCAAATATCTGGAAGGGGTGAAAGCTGAAAACCTGCCGGACATGGCATCATTGGTCAAAACCCTTGAAAAAAACGATCTGGAAACCAAGATTTCCGGCCTATTAAATTATTTAAAAAAGCTAAAGGAAATCGTTCTTTCGGATAAAATCTATGAAATTAATGAATCCATATACCATAAACGCCATTTTGCCGTTGATATCCCCTCCATGTACGGCAGTTATAACGAGGCAAAATTTGATGCATTGGGACTGACATTAAGAATTGAAAGCCTGGTCAATGTCTTATTTGAGGAACTGATCAACAGCATTGATTTAAAACTGATTACCAAAGCCACATTTTTAAAGATTTTCGGCATCCTTCAATTGTTTAAAAAAGCTCTTAAAATAGATGGTATCATCTCCAATAAAATGGATATACAATTGGATTTCCTGCGGTATTCCATTCATATCAGGGAGTGCTCTTATACTCAATACCTTGATATTTTTAAAGGGTTTGTCAATGCAGTAACCGATGTGGTCAACGACCATTTCAACAATATCCATTCAACAAACCTTCACCATATTGAATTGCGCATCGGCAAAGACCAAATATTAAAAAAATATCTGCCCAAACATGAACAAAAAAAAATCAAGCTGGATCAGCGGGTAGCTGATATCTTTTTCCAGGATAGGATTGCTACCTCTCTGGGACTTCAGCAACTGGATGTTTTCTTAAACAGGATATTGAACACCTTGTTCCGGCAATCGGAAAAGCTTAGTCAGGACTATTTAAGCACATTGCTCAATTATGACCCCATGTCCAGCGTTGCCGACATTGACGGACCTGAACACATTGGTGAGAATATCATCCTTCTGGGCATGAAAGGCCTGAACCTGATCAAATTGAAAAAAATGGGCTTTAATGTACCCAATGGATTTATCATCACCACAGAGGTCTTCCGGTGCCGTAATATTATTGATACTTATAAACCGGCATCTGATAATATTAAACAGCATATTGCCAAAAAAATCTTCCATCTGGAAAATCGCTGTAACAAGGCTTTCGGGAACCCAAAGAACCCGCTGCTGCTCTCTGTTCGATCCGGATCATCCATTTCCCAACCCGGCATGCTTAATTCTTTTTTGAACGTAGGTATCAATGAAGAGATTGCTCAAAGTATTGCCAAGCATACAAAAAATCCCTGGTTTGCCTGGGATTCCTACCGACGATTTATCCAGGCCTATGGCATGGCCTTTGATATCAGCCGGGATGAGTTTGACGCCATCATGAAATCCCATAAAAAGAAGTATGATATCGCATTCAAACGGTATTTTACCGGAGAACAAATGAAAATACTGGCCCTAAAGTATAAGCAGCACGTACTGGATTCCGGTATTCAATTGATTGAAAACCCCGTGGACCAGCTCTTTTTGGCCATCAACAAGGTCTTTTCCTCCTGGGAAGTCAAAAGAGCATTTGATTTTCGGCGGATCATGGGCATTTCCGATGACTGGGGCACGGCTGTAACGATTCAGGAAATGGTATTCGGCAACCGGTCCCGGCGGTCCGGATCCGGCGTTGTCTTCAGCCACAGCCCCAAACTCCCCGGTGACACCATAAGACTTTGGGGAGATTTTACCATTGGCAATCAGGGAGAGGATGTGGTGGCGGGACTGGTTAAAACTCTTCCCATTTCAGAAATTCAGCGCGACATGGAAAAACTGGATGCCAAAATAAGTCTTGAAACAGAATTTCCAAAAGTTTATGAGCGCATGAAAACCGTTATTAAATCACTGGTTTTCGAAAAAGGCTGGAACCCCCAGGAAATCGAATTTACATTCCAGGGGCCTGAGGGAGATGACCTCTATCTGCTCCAGGCCAGGGATATGTCTTTAAGGGACCGGAAAAAAATCTTCAGTTTTGATGTAGATACCGAAAACCTTGATTTCACATATCTTGGCCAGGGGATCGGGGTTTCAGGCGGTGCCATGAGCGGTAAGATCGTTTTTTCCTTAGAAGAAATCGACGAATTCAGGAAAAAGGAGCCAAAAACCCATTTGATTCTTATTCGAAATGATACGGTTCCGGATGATATCCTGGAAATTGATGCTGCTAACGGTATTCTCACAGCCAGGGGGGGGCTGACTTCCCATGCAGCCGTTGTGGCTTACAGCCTCGATAAAACCTGTGTTGTGGGATGTGAAAATCTTGTTTGCAATGAAGATAAAAAAGAGTGTATGCTCAACGGGGTCAAAATGACCACTGGAGATCATATCAGCATAAATGGAAGAAAAGGGTCTGTTTTCCAAGGAAAAATGAAAATCAACCAAATTGAAGCATAAACGGAGCAACACATGAACACATCGCAAGACAAAACACTGGGGATAAATGGATTCGGGAGAATCGGCAAACTGTCATTGTGGCATCATATCTCCCGAAAATATTTTAACAATATTGTCATCAGTGTGGGCCGGGAAGTCGGCAAATCCATGGAAGATATTGTCCATTACCTGGAAAGAGACTCCACCTATGGCCTTTTGGAAACCTTTCTTTACGGCCATTCTGCCAAACCGGTTATCAGTGATGTGGATGGGAAAAAAGGCTCCCTCATTATTGACGGTGTTCATGTTCAAATCTTAAGAGAAAACCGGAATCCAGCTAACATTGCCTGGCCGGATCACAATGTCAACCTTGTGGTGGACACCACCGGACAATTTCTGGACCCGACCCTGGATGCAGATGCTGCCAAAGGATCAATTCGCGGCCATATAGAAGCCGGGGCACAAAAAGTAATTGCTTCTGCCCCTTTTAAAATTAAAGAAAGCGCGCAAATGCCCGAAGATTCAGTCACTACAGTCATGGGGATCAATGAAAACGATTATAACCCCAAAAAGCACCGCCTGATCTCCAATGCATCCTGCACCACCACGTGTCTTGCTCATATGATGAAACCCTTGATTGATTATTTCGGCATTGACCGGATCCTGTCCGCCTCCATGGCCACAGTCCATGCAAGCACAGGCTCCCAGAAGGTGCTTGACCGCCTGCCCAAAACGGGCGCAGTAGACTTAAGAAAAAACCGCTCCATTTTGAACAATATTATTTTAACCACCACCGGTGCAGCCAAAGCATTGCAACTGGTTATCCCGGAAATGGCACAAGTGGGCTTCATCGCTGAATCAGTACGCATTCCAACCGCAACAGGTTCGCTTATCATCCTGGTAGTCAACTTCCAGGAAAATCCCATGGAAAATCCCATCCGCAGGGATATAATTAATACGATTTACAAAAATGCGGCTGAACATAATTCCAATGGATATTTAATGTATACCCAAAAACAAAATGTATCTTCCGACATTATAGGTTCTCCGTTTGCCGCGGCAGTGATAGAAGGACACGAAACCCATACCAGGACCGGTTCCATCAATATCAACCTGGAGCATGTAAGGGGATTGGATAAAGAAATGCTGGCCCGGATCAAAGATCAGATGACCAGTATCCAGGTCACCCAGTCCGTCATTTACGGATGGTATGACAATGAAATGGGAAGCTATGTCAATATGCTTGGGGACAGGACCGTTACCATTGCAGAATCAATGCAGTACTGATTGAAGAATACAGTGAGGATTGAATCTTGATTTGGACCCCGGGACCGGGCAAAAAATTATTTTCATGTTGGCTTCTAATTCATGCAATATTGATGGTTTTCATGATACCGAACGCTCAGGCCAAACCCCAATCTAAAACGCTTCCTTTTTCCATTGGAGAGAAGATCCATTACAATGTTCGATGGGAAAAAATAAAGGCGGGAAATGCCTCTATTGAAGTTAAGCCTTTTACTAAAGTCCGCAAACAAAAAGCATATCATTTTAAACTGACCGCTAAAACCACTCGGTATGTGGATCTTTTCTACAAAGTTAGGGATACTTTACAAGGATATGCCGATGAAACGTTGTCCAAATCCCTTTTGTATAAAAAGAATTGCCGGGGAACAGAGCCAAAAGAGGTAATTGTTAAATTTAATCATAAAAAACAAAGAGCTGTTTATTCAAACTTCGGCAATAAAAATGTCCCGATTGATATCCCGCCCCATACCTTTGATCCGGTTTCCTCCTTTTACAAGATGCGGACCCTTGATCTGAAATCAAACAAAGTCTTAAAATTCTTTGTCACCGATGGTAAAAAATGCTTTTTGCAAAAAGCTAAAATTGTGGCTAAAGAAAAGATTACCACCCCTGCAGGAACATTTGACACCTATTTGCTGGTGCCGGAAGTCCAGCATTTTTCAGGTGTTTTTAAAAAGAGTAAAAATCCCAAAATCAAGGTATGGATATCAGCAGACAAAAAACAACTGCCCGTGAGAATTAAGGTTAAGGTCCTCATTGGCAGCGTGATTTTTGATTTGGTGTCGGCCTCTTAATTCACAAGTGCTTTAAACAGGGATTCTGTAATGGAAAGTTTTCTTCAAGTTTACACTGGATTTGTTCGAAACCTATTGCAAAAAATTGAATATAAATATTTGCGAAAAAATAAAATAAAAAGCCTGGTATTATTTCTTCAATGCATTCTCATAAAGCTGTTTGTTCCAGCCATTAATCATTTCTCCATTAATAACCGCAAAGGGAACCCCCTTTGAACTGGTCATTTTTTTCATACGGGCTGCAGCAGCAGTATCTTTTTCAACATCATATACCTGATAATCGATCCTGCGGGCATCCAAAAAGGCTTTGGCCTTTTTACAGTATTTGCACCAGGAGGTTACATACAATTCTATTTCCCGGGGCTGATAATTTCTTTTTACAACAGTATCATCTTCTTGTTCCCCGGCTGCATCTTTCTGGGCAGCATCTTTATCCTGATCTTTTTGGGATTTCTTTCGGCTGTCCTCTCCTTCTTTATCTGGATCTTTTTTTTCACTGGGCTTTGATATCACCGTGGGCAATTCCTTAAAATCCGGACGGGCTTCTTCTTGGAAAGCTGGTGAATCTGAAAAATGTTTTACACCGTTTTCATCGGTCCAAACATACATTTTAGCGCTCACTGCCTGGCAACACAGCAGGAAAACAACCACAAACATGAATGCAAAACTTATCGTAATCAGTTTATTTTTCGATAACATAAAACCTCCTATTTTGAAGGGACGACAATCTAATTATGCCAAATTCAGGCTATTTTACAATAGTTTTCGCGATTATTTTAACGCACCTTGATATGATCCTTCTTCAAATCCGACAAATATCTTATCATTGATAATTGCCAGTGGCACCATCCCGCTCGGGTCCATCTGCCGTTTGCGCAAAGCGGCTTTTTTATCCTTTTCAATATCATAGGCCACATAGGAGATACCCTTTTTGTCAAAAAAGGCTATGGCCTCCTTACTTGCAGGGTCCGAGGCGATAAAATAAAGTTGTACCTCATTCACACTTTTTGTCTGGTCTTTTGTGTTGGCCGGTTTATTTTTCGTCTTAAAAATAGATTTTAATTTCTCCAGACTTAAAAGGCCTCTTTCCTGGTTTCCCTCTTGCAGAAATTCTCTCAAATCCTCATTGGACTCCTTTGAAGAAACCTGTTCCGGGTCTTCTTTGGTGACCGGCTCATCTGTTTGAATTTGTGATTCCCTGGAAACGCTATTCTCAGGTTCCGGTATCCGTATTATTGTCTTGGACTCTGATGAATCTTTGGGGACATCACTGCCAACCTCAGGTTCTTGTCTTGGAGACGATGGCGGTGTGTCTGAAAAATGCTTCACACCATTTTCATCGGCCCAGATATACATCTTTGCATGTGCGTTTTGTGCGGTAACGGCAAAGATAAATAATAATGCCCAAAAAAAGATTAGTAGCCGGCAGGCACTACAGTTTTTTTCCATCAATACAGCTCTCCTAATTCGACTGATCACTAATTGTCTCTTCCAATTCCAGCCTTTTTAAAAATTCCATTTTTAAAAAAAGTTTTTTATCATTTTCTTTGACAAATTGCCTCAGCTTGTTTGAATCGTCCACAATATAAACAGTGGAAGACCATTTACTCTTTTTAATTTTTCCTGACAATCTCCCATTTTGCAGCGCTTGTTCAACTACATCGTTCTCCATCAGGGCAATACCAAATGTATCATTTTCATGCTCATACTTCACTACAATGTATCCTTGCTCCTGGCTTTCTTGCGATTTAGCCCATTTCAAATTCAGGTAAGACTGCTCACCCAGCACAGAAGTATGCCCAAAAAGCTTGGATATATCCATTTGATTTTTCGAATTAAAGTCAACCATATAGATGTGGAGCAATTTTGATTTTTGATCCAGGCCGATATGTAAAAAACCATTTTCATCTTTTCCTTTCCAAAACCAGGTGCCAGTAATGGATATATCCATTTTCTGCTCATCAAAGGCGGTTAAGGGGTGCTCAAAATGCGGACTGCATCCTGAAAAAAAAATCAATAAAACCAAACAGATAATATTTCCAATGGTCTTTTTTAAAATCATTTTAGGCTCTCCACAGTATCGTTATAGGTTACCTGCCGAAAATTCCATCAAGGCGAACTTAGGAAATTGATTTCAGAACACCTCCTTTGGCCAAAGAGGAGGAACGGAAGGGAAATGCTCCATCAAGTATAATTAAAAATAAAAAGACCCGGGATTAAAGTCAAGAAACAATATGAAACTATCTGGATTATTGCTTAACCTGGAAAAACTGCTCAGTTGAGAAAAATGCTCTTTTCAACCCTGACCACGGGCAACTTCATTCTTTAATCCCATCCTGGATATTCACAACTCGAGTTTGTTTTAGCTGCAAACTGAAGGCCATTCCCTTGTCTTACAACTGAAATTCCTCCTTGCATAAAATTTTAAAAAATTGCCTTGACAGGCAAATTTGAAGTTTTGTATAGTGGCATCGAGTTTCATAATACGGAACTATAGTTTAAAAAAAACTATAATCAAAAACGGCATATGCAAAAATATATGCCGAAACCATCAACCGAACAGGGAGGAACAAATGATGAAAAAAGGGTTGTTAAGCATTATTTTTCTGGCAGTATTCGCCATTACCAGTGTTTCACAGGGTGAAATTGTTTTAAAGCTCGGCCATTATGCAAATGCAGACCATGCCGGGAACACAGCAGCTAAAATGTTTGCCGATGGCGTTGAAAAACGGACCAACGGTGAAGTTAAGGTAAAAATTTATCCCAACAATGAATTGGGAAATCCGCCAGAGGTACTAGAGCAAAATATCCTTGGCGTCGTCGACATGAGTCTGCCAACCCAGGGCCAGCTTGCCAAGTATTCCAAAAAATTCGGCTGCGTCATGCTGCCCTTTGCCTATGAAAATTATGATCATGCCTACAAAACACTTGACGGGCCTTTTATGGAATGGGCAAAAGATGATCTGGACAAGGCCGGCCTGGTATTTCTTTCCAATTGGGAGTGGGGATTCAGAAATCTGACCAACAGCGTACGACCTGTCAATGTTCCCGGCGATGTTGTGGGATTAAAAATCAGGACTCCACCGGAATTATCCAACCAGGCTGCCATGGAAGCCCTTGGCGGCACTGCCCAGACCATCCAGTTTTCCGAACTTCCCATGGCGTTGAAACAAGGGGTTGTGGATGGCCAGGAAAATCCGGTTTCCGTTATTTATGCCTATAAAATTTATGAAACCCAGAAGCATCTCGCATTAACCGGCCATACATATAATTCCATGGTTCATGTAATGAGCAAGCTCACCTGGAAAAAACTTTCAGCTAAGCAGCAAAAAATTGTCCAAGAAGAAAGCAAAAAAGCAGGTAATTTTATGCGCAAGACGCTGCAGGATGCTGAAAAGGATCAGCTTGCAAAACTTGAAAAACTTGGCATGCAGGTTACCCGTCCGGATGTTGCACTTTTTAAGGCTAAAATGGAACCAGCCTATACCAGGATGAAAGCCAGTGTTGGAGCAGAAAACCTCGAATACTTCCTCAAAATCCTGGAACAAACCAAATAACAGCATCAAATCTGGAATAAGATTATATGACAACCTTTATCATCTTTGGCGTACTGATTCTCTTTATTTTTCTGGGCGTTCCCATTGCCGTTGCCATGGGATTCACCACGATCTTAACATTTGTAGTCATGGGACAATCAGATGTTCTGACCATGGTGGCCCAGAGAATGTATGCTTCCACTACATCATTTCCACTCCTTGCCATTCCGTTTTTTATTCTGGCCGGGAATTTGATGAATAACGGGGGTATCACGGACCGGATCTTTCGTTTTGCCAAAGCCTTGGTCGGTCATATCTGGGGGGGACTGGGACAAGTCAATATCATTGCCAGTATGATTTTTTCAGGCATGTCAGGTGCTGCGGTTGCAGATGCGGCAGGGCTGGGAATGATCGAGATGAAGGCAATGAAAGACAATGGATATGATTTAAAATTTTCCGCGGCCATTACTGCGGCCTCCTCCACCATTGGTCCTGTGATTCCCCCCAGTATTCCATTTGTCATATACGGACATTTAACAGGTGTTTCTGTGGGCCGGCTTTTTCTAGCCGGTGTGGTGCCCGGTGCCTTAATGGGAATAGCATTAATGGTTGCGGTCTATTTTATTTCAAAGCACCGCAATTATCCCAAGGAAAAATCCATTGTTTTCAAGGAACTCATTGTGAGCGGCAAAGCAGCTCTTTTGCCTTTGGGAACACCTGTCCTGATTATCGGCGGTATTTTAAGCGGACAGTTCACTCCGACAGAAGCTTCTGTTATTGCCTGTATTTATGCACTGTTTCTTGGTCTTTTTATTTATAAATCCATTAGTATAAAAGATCTTCCCGACATTTTCTGGGAAACCATTGGCCATACGGTCCGGGTTATGTTCATTATTGCAGCAGCAGGTTTTTTTGGCTGGATGCTCATTATCCAGCAGATTCCGGCCCAGGTGATTGCAAGCTTGACCACCGTCAGTGCCGACTATGCAGTTGTCCTGCTCATCATCATCGGCATACTGCTTTTATTTGGCTGTTTTCTGGAAGGGATTGCCGTACTGCTCATCACTATCCCCATTTTCCAGAAAGTCATTGCCCATTTTGCCATTGATCCGGTTCAATTCGGTGTTGTTATGACCCTGGCCTCAATGATTGGTCTTTTAACACCGCCGGTGGGTATGTGCCTATATGCGGTATCCAGTATTACTGGGGTATCTGTTGCAGATTTATCAAAGGAGATGTGGCCTTATCTTCTGGGTATCTTCATTGTGCTGCTGGCTGTGGCATTTATCCCTCAAATCTGTCTTTTTCTGCCTGATCTGATGATGGGAAAATAAAGGACTTAATCTTATGAAAAACATATTATCCTGTTTTGATTCTGTTTTACAATACTCCATGCGGATCATTGCCATCAGTTGTTTTTTGCTGTTGTTTATTCTGCTGGCTGGAAACGTTTTAATCAGAAATTTTCCCATCATGGAAATTTACTGGTTTGATGAGGTGGTGGAATTTGCTTTTGCCTGGATGGTATTTATAGGGGCTGCCAAATTATGGGCCAACAATGAACATTTCAGGCTCAAATGGCTTTCAGGCAAAATCGAGAATCAAAAAGCACACCATCTATTTACCTTGGCCATTGAAACCGTTTCCATCATTTTTTTATTTATATTTACATACCAGTCTTTCCAATTAACCATGCTGGCCCGCGACTGGACACCGGTATTGAATCTATCCAAACGGTTTTTATATGTTTGCATGCCGATTTCAGGCGCCATCATGGTGGGATATTCCATACGGGCCATGTTTAATGAATTGGTACACTTAAAAAACCTGTCCACCCATCACAAATAAGGAAGCAAAATGATTCCGGACATTATTACACTCGGAGAGCCCCTGATTGAATTTAGTGCTGCCAAAGAAGGCGGCCTTAGCCAGAACAGTATCTTTTACCAGGGATTTGGGGGAGATACATCCAATTTTGCCGTATCAGCTGCCCGGTCCGGAGCCAGGGTTGGATATATTACGGCTATTGGGAACGACCCCTTTGGAAAGGCACTCATGAATTTATGGCAGCAGGAGAATATAGATGTAACTACTGTACAAACGACAGATCAATACAAAACCGGCATCTATTTTATTTCCAGGAATAACGGCACTCACATGTTCACCTATTTTCGAAAAGATTCGGCTGCCAGCAGAATGACCCCGGACATCCTGCCGGTGCGCGCCATTCAAAATGCTAAAATTTTTCACCTTTCCGGCATTACCCAGGGAATCAGTACCAGTGCCTGTGATACCGCAGCCAGGGCCATTGCCATTGCCAATGAAGCTGGCACCCTTGTCTCATATGACCCGAATCTGAGGACTGATCTTTGGCATATTGACCGTGCCAGGGCCATTATCCATGATACAGTTCCCAAAACAGATATCCTGTACCCCAGCTTTGAGGATGCCTGCCTTTTAACCGGCCTTAAAACACCGGAAGAAATCCTGGATTTTTACCACAACATGGGAGCAAAGACCGTAGTGCTTAAACTGGGTGAAAAAGGGGCCTTGCTGGGCAGAGCCGGTGAAAAAGAATATTTTGCCCCCTTTCAAGTTGACCCTGTGGATGCCTCAGGCGCAGGAGATACCTTTTGCGGTGCTTTTGCAGCAGAATATGTGAACAAAAGTTCCATTGACACCTGCGTTAAGTATGCATGTACTGCCGCAGCCCTTTCAACCATGGGTATCGGATGTGTCGCTTCCATACCGTCAAGAAAAAAAATTGCAGCAGCAATGGATAACAAAAAATAAACTTGCAAATTAAAAGATTACCAACGAAAACTAATTCAATATAACAGGGAGGATATATGAAGCGCACATTAAAATTTTTTGTTTTTGCCGGATGTTTAGCCCTGCTGACAGCAGCAATGCTGTCCTTTGGCACCAATGCATGGGCAAAAAAAACCTATCAGTTTAAATATGCAAACACCCAGTCTGAGAACCACCCCAGGAGCAAATCCATGGTTTTTTTCAAGAATCTGGTTGAGAAAAAATCAAACAATCAAATTAAGGTTGAGCTATTTTTCTCAGGTGTTTTAGGCAAGGAAGCTGAAGTTCTGGAAATGGTAAAAATGGGGAATGTTCAGGGATGCCGCGGAGGGTTGTTTGAACGTGCCAACAAGAAATTCTTGATCTACACCCTTCCTTTTATGTTTAAAAATGCTGATCAGGCAGTGGCAGTGATGCAAGGAGAGCTGGGACAGGCAATTAACAAAGATGCCGTAAAAAACGGATTCTATATTCCTGCCACAGGTGTTGCAGGGGGAATGCGAAATATTACCAGCAACAAACGTCCTGTGGATTCTCTGGCCAACATCAAGGGTATGAAAATGCGGACTCCCCCAATTGATGTGACCATCAGAACATTTAAAGCTTTGGGCGCAAATCCCCAGCAGGTCCCCTATACAGAAACCTACATGGCGTTAAAAACCAGTGTGGTGGACGGCCAGGAAAATCCTTTTTCAAACATCGTGGACATGAAGTTTTACGAAGCGCAAAAATACCTGAGCCTGGTAAACTGGCAAGTTCATCCAGATCCCTTTTTTGTAAATTTGGCCTGGTATAATGGATTACCCGCTGATCTTAAAAAAGCATTTGATGAGGCTGCTGTCGAGACCATGGCATACAGCAACCGGATCTGGCTGGCATCGGAAAACCTATATTTTGAAACACTCAAGGACAAACTCATCGTCAAAGAACCGGAAAAAAGTGCCCGCAAAGAATTTGTGAATGCAGTAAAAGATGTGTGGCAATACTATGTGGACAAGGGATATTTTTCCTGGGAAGATATTAACCAGGCATTGGCACTGGCAAAAAAGAATTAAATTGATGCTGTATTGTCCTCAATCGGGCGCATACTCAGGTGCGCCCCTACCTAATAAATAAGGAACATGTTTTTGGTAAATTTTTTAAACAAAAGCCTGGAATCCATTGTTTCCATATTTTTTTTAGGTATTTTTCTTTTAACTGTTACCTCGGTAGTATTACGGTACGGGTTTAACACCTCCATTACCGGAGCCAATGAAACCATGAACTATTTGTTCATCTATACCACCGCCCTGGGTGCGGCCCTTTCTTTGGGTAAAAATACCCACATCCGTATTTCATTTTTTGTGGACATGATGCCCCCAAGAGTTAAGCAAGTGGTTTTGATTCTAAATTTCCTGGTGGTGGGATTATTCAACCTGATCCTGGCTTCTTACAGCATCAATTGGATAAAGGCCACCGGCGCCTTTGAATCTCCGGTAATGAGAATCCCCAAATGGATGGTTCAGATCAGCATTCCCATTGGATGTGTATTGGCGGCTGTTTATTGCCTGCACCATGTGGCCATGCTGATGCTGTCAAAGGATGCAAGAAATTAATGGCTGTTTTATTATTTACCTTGCTCATCTTTCTGTTTTTGGGGCTGCCCATTGCTTACTCTTTAGGAATCTCCGGGTTCTGTTATTTTTGGGTCCATCATCCCGAACTTTTATCCATTCTTTCTCCACGTTTATTTGCCGGTATGGATTCCTATGCCATGATCGCTTTACCCTTGTTTATCCTCATGGGCCTGATCATGAATGCAGGGGGCATCACAGCCCTTCTAATCGATTTTAGCGCACTTTTTATCGGCAGGCTGCGCGGCGGCCTGGGGGCAGTCAATATTCTGGCCAGCATGATCTTTGGCGGAATATCAGGATCTTCAGTGTCAGACACGGCTTCGGTGGGTGCTGTCCTGATCCCTGAAATGATCAAAAAAGGATATACCCCCCAATTTGCCAGCGGCATCACCGTAGCCTCATCAACCATGGGGATGATCATTCCCCCCAGTGTTCCCATGATCATCTATGCCCTTGTAGCGGAAGAGTCCGTGGGAAAATTATTTTTAGGCAGCCTGATCCCGGGAGTAATGATTGGTGTGCTAATGCTTGTCATCACCTTGAGCATCTCATATAAAAAATCCTATCCCCGGCAGGAAATGACGCTTTCCCGTGAAAAAAAGATTTCAACCGTACAACGATCCATACCGGCATTAATCATGCCGGTATTTGTAGTAGGCTCTGTTGTCGGAGGCGTTGCCACAGCCACTGAATCCGCCGGTATCGGTGTTCTGTATGCCATGATAGTTGGTGGTCTGGTACTACGAAAATTGAAACTGAAAGATCTTTCCATCCATTTTAAAAATGCCATTATGACCAGCGCCAATGTCATGATAATAATTGCTTTGTCCAAACTCTATATCTGGATCCTTGCATTGGAGCATGTACCCCAGGTCATGGCAGGCTTTGTATCCGGCCTGGATCTGCCGGTCTTTATCATCCTTGTTTTTGTAAATTTCATTATTCTTGCCACAGGAACATTTGTGGATGTGAGTCCTGCAATCTTGTTGCTGACCCCTGTATTTTTACCCTGTATGCAGGCCCTGGGTGTCTCAAAAATACAATTTGGCGTCATGCTCATCACAGGCCTTGCCGTAGGGCTTGTTACTCCTCCGGTCGGCATGTGCCTGAATGTGGCGTCAGCCATCTGCGACCAGCCCATCGGTAAAATATTCAAAGGGGCTGCCCCTTTTTTACTGGCCAATTTAACCTGTCTTTTGGCCATTATTCTGATACCGGAACTCACCTTGTGGCTTCCAACACTTTTTTATGACTAAAAAAATAAAAGGAGAACCATATTTATGCAAGTAAGGCATGCAGTACACCCGGAACAGGCTGCCACCATGGACAGCCAAGCCCTAAGGGATCACTTTTTAGTGGATGCCCTGTTTAAGCCCGGCCGGACAAAACTTATCTACTCCCACAATGACCGGTTGATTGTGGGTGGCGTTTGCCCGAAAACTCCGCTATCCCTTGAAGCTGATCCCAAAATTATTGGAGCTGATTTTCTTTTGGAACGGCGGGAAATGGGGGTGATCAATGTGGGGGATCCCGGAACAATTACGATTGACGGCAACTCATATTTCATGGATTTTAAAAGTGGGCTTTATATTGGAAAAGGCTCTAAAAATATTATTTTTGAAAGCAATGATCCTTCTAAACCGGCACATTATTACGTGAACAGTGCCCCTGCCCATGCCGTCTTTCCGACATGCGCCATCTCTTTTGACCAGATTGAGCCTGAGCACCTAGGTGAAATGGAACTTTCTAATAAAAGAAACATCAGAAAGTATTTCCATCCGGGTGGGATATCCACTTGCCAGCTTGTTATGGGAATGACCACATTGGAGACAGGAAGCGTGTGGAATACCATGCCGGTTCATACACATGAAAGAAGGATGGAAGCCTATTTTTATTTTAATATGGAAGAAGAGCAGGTGGTCTTTCATTTCATGGGGCAACCTTTTGAAACACGGCATATTGTGATGCGCAATCATGAAGCCGTACTATCTCCAAGCTGGTCCATTCATTCCGGGGCAGGGACAGGCAGCTATACCTTTATCTGGGGTATGGCCGGTGAAAACCAGACATTTACAGACATGGACAGTGTTCTAATGCAGGACTTAAAATAAGGAGCAACCATGACCATAGACCAATTCAATTTAAAAGGAAAAACCGCCATTGTTACAGGAAGCAGTACTGGTTTGGGGCAGGCCATGGCTTTGGGACTGGCCCGGGCAGGGGCTGATATTGTGGGTGTTTACAATAGTACCGCACCCTCAAACAAAGAACTAATCGAGAAGATGGGCGTCAAATTTGTCGGTATCCAGGCAGATCTTTCCAATCTTTCATCGGTGCCGCTTATTATTGAAAAATCAATTGAAGCCTTTGGGCATATCGATATTCTGGTGAATAATGCCGGTATTATCCGGCGCAACGATGCATTGGATTTTACAGAATCTGACTGGGATGATGTCATGGACGTCAACATAAAATCGGTCTTTTTCCTTTGCCAGGCTGCGGCCAATCAGTTTATTGAACAAAAAACAGGCGGAAAAATCATCAACATTGCCTCCATGCTCTCTTTCCAGGGCGGAATCAAGGTCAGTTCATATACGGCCAGCAAAAGCGGTGTTAATGGATTAACAAAACTTTTGGCCTGTGAATGGGCGCAACACCAAATCAATGTCAATGCCATTGCGCCAGGCTATATGGCCACAGCCAACACCGAACCCATTCGCCAAGACCCTGTGCGTAACCGCCAGATATTGGAGCGCATCCCTGCAGGGGATTGGGGAAAACCCGAAGATCTACAGGGCGCAGTAGTTTTTCTGGCTTCCGAGGCCTCAAATTATGTCCATGGTTCCACCTTGACGGTTGACGGAGGATGGCTGGCCCGGTAGGATATGGTAATTTTTTAATTGGGTATCCCCCATCTGTTATCAAAAAGGCATCTGATGAACCGTGCGAATTGCTCAAATGATTGAAACGGCAACTGGAGGAACAAATGAGTGTACAGTCCATTGACAGGGCTTTTGATATTTTGGAATTGCTTTCAGTAGAACCCCGCGGCATGACCATGACCGATATCGGTCTGAAACTGGACCTGCATAAAAGCACGGTCCACAGGCTTTTATCATCCATGCGCGAACGTGGTTATATTGAAAAATCTGCCGAAACAGGTAATTATCGCCTGGGCCTGGGATTTGTTGAGCTTGCCAGCCTTTATCTTAACAGCCTTGAGCTAAAAACCGAAGCCCAGCCCTTTTTGCACCGGCTGACGCAAAAGACCGGACAAACCTCTTTTCTGGCTATTAGAGACGGCCGTGAAGTAGTCTATATTGATAAGGTGGAAACCTATGACAGTCTGCGCCGGTATAAGATCATCGGCCGAAGAAGGCCTTTGCATGCCACCTCCCTTGGTAAAGCTTTGCTTTCCGGCCTGAATGACGAAGAGATTGACCAATTGTATGCAGACAGAACCTTTGAGCAATTAACCCCAAAAACCATTTTATCTTTTAATGATCTAATGAAGCAGATCAAGGAAATCCGCCAACAGGGATGGTCCATTGATGATGAAGAAAACGAGATGGGAACAAAATGCGTGGGTGCCCCTATTTTTGATTACCGGGACCGGGTGATTGCTTCCTTGAGTCTTGCATGGGATATGGCTGCCAGCCCCAAGCTCACATGGACCGACAACAGCGATTATGTTTATCAATGTGCCAGGGATATCTCCATTAAAATGGGCTATATGCCCAACCGGAATCGCCATTAAAAAGAAGACAAATCATGAACCAAATCATTAAAAGACTATCTGAATACAAACTTTTACCGGTTGTTACGGTAAAAGACCCCCAAACAGCCGTAAAACTTTCCCATGTCCTGGTAGAACAAGGGCTGCCTGCCATTGAAATTACCTTTCGCACAGATGCTGCCCCGGAATCCATTCGCCTTGTCCGCAAAGCTTTTCCTGGTATCACCATTGGCGCTGGAACCGTCCTTGATATTGATCAGGTTAAGATTGCCCAAAACGCTGGTGCCAATTTTGTAGTCGCCCCGGGATTCAATCCTTTGGTAATTGATTTTTGCCTTGAAAACCAGATCACCATGATCCCTGGTGTTGACTCGCCTACTCTTATTGAAGCCGCTCTTTCCAAAGGTCTTGAACTGGTGAAATTTTACCCGGCCCAGGCATCCGGCGGCATTGATTATCTTAAGGCCATAGCAGGCCCCTACGAAAATATTGGCTTCATGCCCACAGGCGGCATCAACCCGGATAATTTAAAGGATTATCTGGACTATGAAAAAGTTATGGTTTGCGGCGCAAGCTGGCTTGCCCCTTCGTCAGTGCTTGAAGCAAACGATTTTAACACAATTGAAAAACGGATCGCTCTTGCACTCTCTTTGAGATAAAGATATCTGTTTTTATCTCTTCTACTGGTTTGAAACACCCGGGCTCTGAAAACCATATCGGCATAATATTTTATCATTTTGGGTGTCAGCTGCAACCTGATATTCGAATTTAACGAATTCAATTATTAAAAACCCAAATCCACCATCAACAGGAAAAACCTATTTGACACGGCCAAGAGTGCTTTATATAAGGGTATGAATGCCTTTCACCTTTGATTTGCGGGTGTAAGGAAAGGAGCGGAGCTATACTGTGGTTTCACCCAAAAATTGGATATCGATTGATAGTGACCTTTGAATAATGTTCGATTTTGCTTTAAAACCGGAACCCAAAATAAATTATGAACGCTAACAATAAGAATTCAAACATCTGTCCTAAATGTGCTACAGAAAATGATCCAGTAGAAGATGCCTGGTTAAATATGATCAATGACAATGAACCAATTTATTGTTCTAATTGTAATGAACCCCTTCATAATTTTCGAAATTCTGATGCTGATCAATCTACCGGGAGTGTCTTTTTTATTCGTTTCGTATTAATAGCTGCAGGTTTAAGCGGACTTTTAATTTTCCTTAATTCAAATTTTGATGTTCTGAGACTGGACAAAGACTTTGGACATATTGCTTATATTATTGCCCTTTTATTATTCATTAGTTCAGCTTTGGCTTATGGAAAATTTTCTCAGAATATTAAACACCTTTCTATCTGGGCTGGTATTTTACTTATATTGGTTATTGGATATAGCTATCGATATGAATTGACTGCAATCAAAAACAAAGTACTCGCAGAACTGGTTCCTGCCAAAGGATTTCAAAACTCGCTTGAATCGATTAGTTTCCCTGTATCATCAGACGGTCATTTTTATATTCGTGCTTCTGTAAATAAAATTCCAATAACTTTTTTAGTAGATACTGGTGCCAGCGATATTATGTTGTCCCCAAGTGATGCAAAGAAGCTTGGCTACAATATTAACGAACTAAATTTTAACCGATTTTATGAAACAGCAAATGGAATGGTTAGAGGAAGTTCAATCCAGCTTTCACAATTCGAGATAGGACATATTTATTTATCGAAAACAGGTGCATCTGTGAACGAGGCTGAAATGAGCAATTCGCTTTTAGGTATGACCTTTTTTAAAAAAATGAAAATA
>JAAEMC010000265.1 GCA_024225895.1 Desulfobacteraceae bacterium
GATCATTGGCCTATTTCTTTTTGCTTTTTGGGTTACATTCAAATTCGAACTTTTTGAAAGCTTGAATGCATTAACCGGGAACTATGACCGCTTTTCCCTGGATGAATTCCTCGTCATTATTATTGTTTTTTTAGTCTCTCTTATAGGCTACAATATTTATTATAATAGAAAACTTTTTTGTGCTGTCCAGGAAAAGGAAGAGAGTGAAGCTCAAGTATCCAAACTGAACCAGGACCTTGAAAAGCGCATAGAGCAAAAAACATCCGACCTGGTTAATTTGAATCTTATCATACAGGCTGAAATGGATGCACGGGAAAAGATCGAATCCCAGCTGCTGCAAAAACAAAAGCTTGAGGCCATCGGTACCATGGCCGGGGGTATTGCCCATGATTTTAATACACTTCTAGGGATTATCATGGGGTATACCGGTATCATTAAAAGCAAGGTTTCCAAAGAAGATATTATCAATAAACATTGCATCGAAATCATGGATGCCGCAAACAGGTCAAAGGACCTGGTCAAACAAATTTCTGACTTTAATTCCCCTGACCAGATTGATAAATCCGTCACTCATTTCCATGACATTGTGCAGGATGCAGCCCGGTTACTTCGGGCATCTTTGCCTGATACCATCTCTTTGTTCCAGGATGTCCCGTTGACCCACAGCCCGGTCTATGCTAATTCAAACCAGATGGTTCAGGTGCTCTTAAATCTCGGAGTAAATGCCGGCCATGCAATTGAAGACACCGGTAAAATTCTAATCAAAATACGGTCAATCCATCTCGCTGATTCTGAAGCCAAAGTCAATGGTGTGGCCGCAGGAGATTTTTTTATAATGACTATTCAGGATTCAGGATGCGGCATTAAGCCCGAAATCCTAAACAATATTTTTGATCCGTTTTTTACCACAA
>JAAEMC010000266.1 GCA_024225895.1 Desulfobacteraceae bacterium
AAATTATTGCAGGTGAGATGGAACCGGACAGCGGCAGTTATCGCTGGGGAACCACCACCAGCCGGTCTTATTTTCCCAAGGAACACAGGGGATTTTTCGACAAAGACCTCACCCTTATTGACTGGCTGCTTCAGTATGCTCCGCCCAAGGAAGGGCAGAGCTTTGCCAGAACTTTTCTGGGGCGTATGCTTTTTTCCGGGGATGAGGCCACCAAAAAAACCGGCATACTGTCAGGAGGGGAAAAGGTCAGGTGTATGCTGTCCAGGATGATGCTGGCCCAGTCCAATGTCCTGATCCTGGACGAACCCACCAACCATCTGGATCTGGAATCCATCACCGCCCTGAACAACAGCCTGGTCAAATTCCAGGAGGTGGTAATTTTCACCTCCCATGACCACGAGTTTATCAATACAGTGGTAAACCGGATTATTGAGCTGACACCCCATGGTGTCATTGACCGGCTCATGACCTTTGATGAGTATATTGAAAGCAAAGAAGTGACAAAAACCCGGGAGACCATGGCCAAAAGGGCTGCATAATATTCAGATTACACCCATAGGGGGCATTGGCGGCATTAAAACCGACCATTTACAAAAATGGCATCACCATGGCCAATATTGATCAAAACCATTATGAAAAACCTGGGGCCAGGTCTTGCAAATGTAATAAAGTAATTTTAGCTGCCTATGTTGTTAAAATATGAAGGAAGGCTGCGTTTGTTGATCTGAATTTCCTTTTCAAATTCAATTTGTTCAATTGTCTCTTTAATTTTCTCATATAATTCATCCCAGGCAATAGCTTCCAGCCGTTGTTTTTGTGTTTCTAATAAATCATTGAATGTGCCTCCGAAATATGTTCTGTCTGGACCAGGAGCACAACCAAAGCTTTGCCGATCATAACGAGATGCAGTCATTAAGCATATATTGGGAATGGATTTTAAAGAATCTTGTTCTATAACCATATTTTCATTAGTTGAGATAAAGCTTCCTGTGTAGCAACCCTGTAAAATAATATATTTTTTCACTTCAGCCCTTATCTCAGATAGCATTTCTTTCAGGTAGCGAGGGGTAAGTATAATATCCTCTGGTTGTTGTTTTTCTTTTAATGCGTGCAATCGCATGGCATGATTTGCTCTACCAGAAGCAGTAGCATCAAAACTAATAAAGTACTGGTTGTAATAATCTGGAAATTTTTCGGTAAGAAAATCAATCTTTTTGTGTGGTTCTTTGCTAAATTTATCTTTGGACCGGAAGTAAGTGTGCATGGCTTCCCCCTGCGGCTTACTCCCATGTGACGTAACATACAAATATAAAAAGGGAATTTCAGTATTTGATGCCTTCTTCAAGTGCTCGAACAAATTACGGGGAGAAGCCAAATAAAAAGAGTCGACTTCGCCTGTTAATGACTCAAATTGATCCTTATCCCGTTTAAATTCTATGTTTGCTGGAACCACATAATAACATACAATCT
>JAAEMC010000267.1 GCA_024225895.1 Desulfobacteraceae bacterium
GTATTCCTCTGGTTAAAATTGTAGTCCCGCCTTGTCCTTAACAACATCTCGAGATCTTGTTCAGCCAGTCAGATAGGGAAAATTATGATTTTACAGATAATTTTATATTGTAAAATGCAATTTGTCCATTTGCAACAGCGCCCAGGCATTCAGGCATAATTATGTTCCCTTTAAAAGAAAATACTTTTATCCTGTGGTTATTTGAGAATATTCCAGCCAGATAGAATTTGTATCAGTTCATTTGATAATTGCGAATGCTTTTGGATCTTTTCACTTTTTATGGTGGTTTTGCTAAAACCGTTCAATTAACTTGTCTATTAGAAAAGTACTTTCCCGCATAGCCTGTTCGGAAAAGGGGCCGAACCACTCGGCAATCCGGTTAAATTTTTCAATAAAAAGGTCTTTGTTGTTCTCATCCAGCATATCTATATGCTGGCCTAAGGATGTGACATATGCCTTGAGCATCTTGCGCCTCTCTTTAGTTGCAAAGATAATTTCAGAATAAAGGGGGGCATCCTGGGCAAAGAGCCTGCCCACCATACCCAGTTCAAGGCGATATATGGGGCTTGAAAATTCCAGGGTTTTTTCAAGTTTTGCGTGCCTGGTATAAAGGAATTGTCCAAAGCAAAAAGTGGCAAAATGCCTTAATGCCTGGACAAGCCCCATGATGTCGTCATGCTCTTTGGCTGTGGATGTGACAAGAATGGCGCCCCAAATGGTTAACTGCTCCACAAGCCATTGACAGGCGGTTTCATCCCTTCCATGGGTGATGACGATAATTTGCTTATCCAGGGAAGCCGTGGTGGGGCCGAAAAGAGGATGAAGGCCTATTACGGGTCCTTTATGGGCGGTACACATCCGTTCCAAGGGTTTGGCCTTTATGCTGGTCAAATCGGATAAGATGGCTTTGGTTGAAAGATAGGGAACAATCTGATCAATGACGGCATAAGTTTTTTCAATAGGCACGGATATCAATACAAGATCTATCCCTTCGCACAATTGTTCAGCCTTGTCCCAGTCATGTTCCGTTAAAATCCGGACCACGTACCCGGACTTGGAAAAAAGGGAGGCAAAATACTGTCCCATCTGTCCGGCACCACCGATTATGAGAACCTTGGCACCCGGTTTGATGCCTTTGTGTTCCATCTTCCCGGTCTGTTTTACCCGGGACTGCCTTATAATCACCCGGTAAAGGTCTTCCATGAAGTCCGGGTCAATGTCTGCATTTTGAGCCTGGTTTCTGAGTTTGGAGATCAAATCCTCTTCTCTGGCCGGATGGTAGACCGGGACATTGTGCTTTTTTTTCAAGGCAACCACTTTTTCAACAACCCCATAGCGTTTTGCGATCAAGGAAAGAATCTGGCTGTCAATGGCATCAATATCATCCCGCAATCCAAGAATTTGTTTTTCAAATTGAGTATTCTTTTTTTTATCCATGGGTAACGGTTCCTTGTTGTCAATATGTTGTTTGATGCTCTGATTCTATAAATGAGCTAAGTACCAGTTCAACTGAAAATTGACAATTTTTATTTTCAGCATTATTGCAAAATCATCTCCTGGATTTGTCACTTGAGAATCCATTGAAAATGATTTATAGGAAGATCTTTGACTTCTAACATCCGGGATAAAAAGGATCAATCATACCATGGACATGAATATGAAAACACTAATGGGTTGTTTTGCTGTTTTTGGCTCTGCCATTGTGTTTTACCTGGCATCGGTTGTGATTAAAATGTCAAAGTCCGCCGGACTTCACATTGACGCCTCTTTTTTTGTTTTTGTTCGTTTTTTGCTGGGGTTTGTTTCTGTGGTCTGCCTCATCCTGTTTGAAAAAAAGAAGATCCAGATCAAAAAACCGGGGATTATTTTCGGCCGGACCGTATTTAATATGGTGGCAGCCTATTGTTTTTTCCAGGCCGTGGCCACCACCTCTGTTTCCGAAGCCAATATTTTAAATATGACCTATCCTTTGTTTATTGCTGTTTTTTCATGGGTCTTTTTAAAGGAGCAGCGCGATTTCACTGCCGTGGTCATTGTTATTGCCGCTTTTATCGGTGTCTGGCTGATTCTTGCACCCGGAAAAATGGGATTTAAAATTGAGTCTCTCTGGGGCCTGACCTCAGGGGTTAGTGCTGCCATCGGGTTGATCTACCTGAATTTAAGCATGCGTGACCATGATACGGAAACCACTCTTTTTGTGATGTTTGGCCTGGGCACGGTGCTGATGTTTATTATTTTTCACAACAATATTTTTATTCCCAGCCTTTTAGAAACAAAATATCTGTTGATGTGCTCGGCCTTTGCCATTGCCGGACAATACCTTTTGACCATTGGATTTAAGTATGTGACCGCTGTGGAAGGAGGCATTATTTCTTCCACAAGGATTTTGATTGCCGCCCTTTTAGGACCCATAATAGCTGCTGATCCAGCCCTTTCTTTTTCCGGATGGATCGGGGCATTTCTCATTTTTTCAGGAAATGTATACTTAACCGTCCGCAAAACAAAAGCCGCATCCGGAAGAAATCATACGCATTAGTCTGTATGAAAAATCCTCCATACTGGTTTTTGCCAGTTGAAATATTTGTTTAACTTTAAATATCAATGGGTTAAGCGAGAAATTTTTCTATTTTTCCGTAGGGTATTTCATTCGATTTTTATGATTTTTTTTGTTGTAATGGCTGGTTCATTGTTTAAAATTCTTTGAAACTCCTGATAGGACCGTCTGTCTGGTTTTTGGCATATAAATTGCTCTATTTAAATTCTTGGATAGAACCGCGCGTAAAATATTCCAAAAATGAATGTGGAGCAAAAAACCATGAAGAAACGAACAAGGCCGACAGTGTCCGTTAGCATCCCATTAGTCTTAATGATCATTACTTTCATTTGCAGCCCTGCATTTTCAGGCACTTACCATGTCTCCACATCCGGGTCCGACCTCACCGGTAACGGGTCATCCGGCAATCCGTGGGCCACCATTACCCATGCGCTGGACAATGTGCCCGATGACAACAGCACCATTCTTGTTAAACCCGGGACCTATAACGGCAGGGTGAGATTGAGAGGGACTTTTGACAATCATGCTACCGTAAAATCCGAAACCCCTTATTTGGCCAGGTTGCGGCACACATCTGTTGTGGTCACATGCTATTACGGGCAAGGCATTACCCTTGAAGGATTTGATATTGCACATGCGGGTCCGGGTGCCGGAGCACTGGTGATACAGATTCAGGATTTGATCGGTGAGCCCGGGGGAGATGATTATGTCAGTGATATTGTTATTAAAAATAATGTCCTGCATGACAGCTATAACAACGACATTTTAAAAATCAATAATGGCGCCGGAAATGTAACGGTTTCGGGAAATATGTTTTACAATCAGACAGGAAGTGACGAGCACATCGATATCAACAGCGCCACAGACGTCATTGTTGAAGATAACTTGTTTTTCAATGATTTTGAAGGCAGCGGCCGGACCAACAACAATGATACATCAAGCTTCATTGTCATCAAGGACAGCAATGGGAACTATGATTCAAATCTGGGCAGCCAAAGAATCACTGTCCGCCGGAATATTTTTTTTAACTGGCAAGGTTCTACTGGTTCCAATTTTGTTTTGATTGGCGAAGACGGCAAAGACTATTACGAAGCCCGGGATGTCCTGGCGGAAAACAACCTGATGCTGGGAAATTCATCCAATGTCATGCGCGCTTCCTTTGGGGTTAAAGGAGCTGCAAATATAATTTTCCGCAGCAACACGGTTGTGGGCGATCTGCCCTCACTTGCGTATGCCATGCGCCTGAATACGGAAGGAAGCAACCTGCCTTGCGACAATATTTATTTTTATAATAATATCTGGTCTGATCCCACCGGAACCATGGGTGCTGAAAACCCTTCCCGGCCTGATGATTTTTCAGATACTCCTTCAGGGGAAACCGATTATTTTGAAATCGACAACAACCTGTATTTCAACGGGGCGGACGTCATTCCGGAATCTTCTTCTGAAATGGTAAACTATACAGATGATGTGTCAGGGGTCATTGCCGACCCGCTTCTTCCCGAAAACAGCAGTCCCGTCATTCCCAGATGGGATGAGGCACAGCAGATTTTTGCCGACGGCAGCGGGACCATCCGGCAGGTCTTTGAACAGATGGTAGCGCTTTATGCCGTTCCTGCAGACGGCAGTGCGGTTCTGGGCGCAGCCGATATCTCCAATGCGCCTTTTGACGATATCCTTGGGGATTTACGGCCCACGGGTGATTCGGAATGTGACATGGGGGCCTTTCAAAAGACATCCAGTGACACCCTTGCAGGAGATTTTGACCGGGACGGGGATGTTGATGGATATGATTTGGCTATTTTGTGCGATGATCCCCTTTTGCTGGCGGCTTCAATATTTGCAGAGAATTTCGGCAGCTTTTAAGAAATATATAAAATTGTGCATTTATATCGGTCGGTACCAGCGTTGACAACACTCCTTTTTATATCCTATAGATTCCCCGGTTAAACATTAAAACATTTATCATGCGCACCAGACAGGTGTCGGCATTTAATATAAGGGATGATCATGGCACGTGTAAAAATTGAAATGACAGAAAAATTTATTTTTGAAACTGAACTTGAAGTGAGAATGGCAGACATAAACCCGGCGCATCATGTCGGGAACGATACATTTATCTCTTTTCTTCAGGAGGCTCGGGTGCAGTTTTTTGAGTTTCTGGGATTTCCCATGGTCGGGCAGGATAAAAAGGGATTTATCATTGCTGATCTTGCGGTTTCATATAAATCACAAGCCTTTTATAAAAACAGGTTGAAATTTGAAGTCGGGGCTGGGGAGTTTAATAAACATGGTTGCGACATCTTTTACAAGGTAACTAATATAAAAACAGGCGATCCGGTCATCCTTGCGAAAACTGGAGTTGTATTTTTTGATTATGTCAAAAATGAGGTTGTCGATATCCCGGAAAAATTTGTATCCCATTTTCGATAATAATCTATCCTGAAAATATTGTGGAGACAATCTATAGGGACGGGCCTATGTGCCCGCCTTTCTTCACCATTCATCCAATCGCATAATTTTGAAAGAAAAATTCTTTTTAATTCCTTGACAGATACATTAGTATACTAATATATTAGTCCCAAATCAAGGGGGCAACCCACTGACTAAATACGCCTAATAGCTTGAATCTATTAAAAAAGGAATCTGTTATGCGAATGCCGCAGCAATCAAATTTTCATCTGTTACGGAGCCAGGTTTATGAATTTTTACGCGAAAGATTGAAAAATCATGATCTGAAACCGGGTATGTTTGTAACGATCAACCAATTATCCCAGCAGACCGGTATTAATAGAACACCCTTGAGAGATGCACTCTTGCAGCTTCAGGTAGAAGGGTTTGTCACCTTTTTGCCCCAGCGCGGCATTCAGATCAATGAACTGGTTGAAGAAGATCTTGCAGATATGTACGAGGTTCTTGGCGCACTGGATTCCAGGGCATTGCTTTCCATATTTGATAAGATTACACCGACTCATATTAAAAAGATGAAGGCCATTAATGAAGAAATGTACCGGTTCACCATTACTGACGAAAACTGGCGCTACTTTGAACTGAACAATGACTTTCATAATGTCTATTTGAATCTGTCAACCAACACCCTTCTTTTAAAACAGCTCAATATCCTAAAGCAGCGGCTTTTTGATTTCGGTACCAGGGGTGACTGGATCGAAAAGATAAGGGAGCTTAATTACCAGGAACATATTAAGCTGATCAAACTCATTGAACAAGGCGATGCCAAGAAAGTGGCTGATTATATACGAGATACCCATTGCTCAATCAATTGGGAGTAGAGATTATTATTACATACCAGCCAACAGAACATGAAAGGAGGAGAGAATCCGGTAAACGTTAATTAATATTAAACAAATAAGGAGGAAAAATGGTACATCGTTTGATTAAATTTATGTTTTTTGCATTCATCCCTTTTTTGCTGGCCGCAAATGTCTGGGCAGCTGAAAAGAACATGGTCTTTGCCTCACCCTATGGGGTAACCACTTTAGATCCCAGTGTCTCATATTCCACTGAGCTGGGATATATGGCAAATATCTATGAAACCTTAATCCGGGTAAATCCGCCGGGAAGCAGCGACCTTTTCAGCTATCTCCTGGCTACGGGCTATAGCGCATCAGCAGACGGCCTTGAGTATACATTTACTCTTAGAAAAGGCGTGAAGTTCCACGACGGTACTAACTTTAATGCCCAGGCAGTAAAATTTTCCATTGAAAGAACAAAAAAGCTTGGCAAAGGGGCCGGCTTTATCTGGGCGGACCTTAAAGAGATCCAGGTCATTGATGATTATACTGTTAAATTTGTTTTAAATATCCCGGTTCCCCTTCCACAGATCGCGGCATCTGCCTATGCATCTTATATTATGAGCCCCGGTGTGAAAGACAAGGACTCTGCGTGGTTTAACAAAGGCAATGATGCCGGTACCGGACCATATATGCTGAAAAACTATAAAGACGGCGAATCCTGGATGTTGGCAAAGTTTGAACAATACTGGGGCGGTTGGGATGGAAAACATGTGGAAAATATCCTTGTAAAATATACCAAAGATCCCTTAACCCAGCTCCAGATGCTCCAGGCTGACCAGGCCATGCTGGTGGGAAGAATCCCTTTGGACAGTTACCCATCTGTTAAAAAAGGAAAAAATACAAAGGTATTGTATGGACCAAGTTACCAGAATTACATGGCATTTTTCAACACCACACGTCCTCCCTTAGACAATGTGAAAGTGAGAAAAGCCCTGGCCCACGCAATACCCTATGACGACATCATTACCATAGGATTCAACGGTATGGCAAGCCAGGCAAGGGGACCGGTTCCCCAGGGTCAGTTTGGCGGCACCGAAGATGTCATCCAGCATAAATATGACCTGGAACTTGCAAAAAAACTGCTGGCAGAGGCAGGCCACAAAGGCGGCGGTTTTAAGCTGTCCTTGTCATATGCAGCGGAAAATGCCCAGGAAGCAAGGTTTGCCCCCCTTATCCAAAGCGAGTTTAAAAAAATTGGTGTGGAGGTCGAGATCAAGGCCCTGGCATGGAATACCCAATGGTCCATGGCTAAAGAAGATCCAAAAAAAGCACAGGATATATTTCTTCTGCTCTGGTGGCCAACCTACAGCGATCCATACGAAACCCTTTTTTCCCTGCTTCACGATGAAGGAAAGAAGCCTGTCTGGAACCTGGCCTACTATAGAAATGCCGCCTATGATGATATGATCCGAAAAGCCTATGAAACCATTGGATCAAATCCTCAAAAGGCTCTACAATTGTATGTGGATGCCCAGAACCTGGTACAAAATGATGTTCCCGTGGCCTGGGTTGTGGATATTGTGGCCAACTGGCCCATGAATAAAAAATTACAGGGACTGGTCATGAATCCCGCATATCCCAATGTGCCTTTTTTCTATGAGATGCATCTGGAATAAATGAATACACAAATCAAATATCACAGTCTTTTGGGCAGTATTATGCCCGGAAGACCGTGATAAAAAGGAATTGAATTTTTCCATGCTCTTGTTTCTTTTCAAACGCTTTGCCGGTCTGATTGCCCTTTTGGTGGTGTTAAGCACACTGGTATTCTTTTTTACACGTTCTTTGCCCGGAGATGTGGCCGCCCTTTATGTTGGTGGAACCGCCAAGGCCGAAGAGATCGAGCGTGCGAGAGTTGAGCTTGGGCTGGATAAGCCTTTAATCGTACAATACAAATGCTATATACAAAAATTGCTGCAAGGCGATATGGGAATCTCATTGCGCACCCACCGCCCGGTAATGCAGGATTTAATGGAAAAAATTCCCATGTCCATGGAACTTGTGTGCTGGGCATTGCTTTTCGCCGCTTCAGGCGGAGTGCTCTTAGGGGTTACTGCAGCCTATCACCAGGGCAGCCTCTTGGATGAAGTCATTAAATGGTTTACATCTGCTGCCGTGAGTATTCCTATTTTCTTTTTTGCCCTGCTGCTGCAATTATTTTTTTTCAATGTATTGGGATGGTTTCCCCTCCAGGGACGTTTGGATACCTTTCTAGAATTTTCAAATCCCATTGAAAATATCACGGGATTCAGCCTGGTGGATACAATTATTACCGGCAATTTTGCTGCCTTTTTTAATGTGGCGTGGCACATGGTCCTTCCTGTGGCAGCATTGACCATTGGCCCTTTGGGTATTATTGCCCGGCTGACCCGTTCAGCATTACTGGATGTAATGCAGCAGGATTATATTCTGGCGGCCCGGGCATCGGGCATCAGTGAATGGGTACTGTTTTTTTATTATGGACTGCGAAATGCGTTATCCCCTGTTTTAACCGTCATTGGTCTTTCTGTTGCCTTGATTTTGCTGTCCACCTTTTATGTGGAAATGATCTTTAACTGGCCAGGCATTGGCTATTATGCCCTGGCCGCTATTATGAGTCTGGATTACACTGCGCTTATGGGTGTTTCTCTGATGATCGGAACGGTCTATGTGATGGCCAATACATTAATGGATATTGTCCGGCGCATTGTAGATCCGAGGATAAAATAGGGAAAAGTGTGTATGGAATTACAAGCAGAATCATATGAGCAAATGGCAAAGCAGGTGGTTAAAGAACACCGGCAGGTCAAGTGGTTCCTTTTGGGGCAGCTGCTAAAACGTAAAGCTGCCATGCTGTCTTTAATCATATTGGTGCTTACGGTGACGGCAGCCCTGTTTGCGCCCTGGGTAGCGCCGTATCCGGATCAGGGTATGGGGGCGGTCAATATTTCACAACGTCTTTCTCCTCCTTCCAATGAGCATCTGCTTGGCACGGACATCTATGGCAGGGATATGCTCAGCCGGGTTATCTGCGGAGCCCGCATCTCTATTTTCGGCGGGATGTTTATTGTGGTTACGGCCGCCTTCATTGGGGTGCCATTGGGTCTTTGGGCCGGATACAATGAAGGGAAATCCGGGGCAGTGATTATCAAAGTAGTGGAGCTGTTCTTATCTTTTCCCGCCACCTTGATCGCCATGGCCATCACAATCCTTTTTGGCGCAGGGTGGTCTACTGCCTTGATTGCCCTGGTCATTCCCTGGTGGCCCTGGTATACCAGGCTGGTCCAGGGAGAAGTCCTTTCCATTAAACAGATGCTCTATGTCGAGGCGGCCCGGATGCTGGGCTACGGCAAAATATATATAATTTTTCGTCATCTTCTGCCCAATGTCATTACGCCTGTGATTGTTATGATTCTTTTGGATTTGGGACCGGCCATCATTGCCATCGGGTTGTTGAGTTTTTTAGGACTTGGCACCCAGCCCCCCATGGCAGACTGGGGCCTGATGGTCTGGGAAGGGGCCCAGAATATTTTAAGCGAATGGTGGATTGCCATCGTACCGGGCTGTGCCATGTTTATTGTAGTCACGGCATTTAATATTTTTGGAGATGCACTCAAGGATATTTTAACACCGGGCCGATCTTCCGGATAATACTGAAAGGAAAAATGATCAGGCAAATGGAAAAGACAATTCCCCAAAAAGCAAGACAGAAGACAAAGGCTATTCTGGAAGTCCGGGATTTAAATGTTGCTTTTAAAACCGCCCGGGGCAAGGCAAAAATTTTGGAAGGGGTGAATTTTGAATTGTTTCCAAAAGAGATTTTGGCCCTTGTGGGTGAAACCGGGTCTGGTAAAAGTGTTACGGCAAAATCAATTCTGAATCTTTTTGGAAACTATCCCGGACAAATCCAGGGCCAGGTGTGGTTTGATACTCAAGATCTTTTAACCTTGAAAGATGCACAACTTGAGTCTATCAGGGGCAACCGGATTTCCATGGTATTTCAAAATCCTCAATCCAGTATTAATCCCTTGTTTACTCTTGGAGAGCAGATTTCAAGGCTGATCCGTCTATACCTTGTCCCTGAAATTAAAATGGCTCGGCAGGAAAACAATCTTACTGAAAAGCAGGCTGTCATTCATATTGCCCGCCAGAAATTAAATGAGGTCGGGTTAACCGATATTGACCGGCTTCTCAAGTCCTATGCCGGGGAGATCAGCGGAGGCATGGCCCAGCGGTACCGCATTGCATTAGCCCTGCTCTCATCTCCTGAGATACTTATTGCAGATGAAGCTACCAGTGCCCTGGATGTTACAGTACAGGCTCATATTTTAAAATTGATGAAAGCCCTGTGCCAAAAAAAGCAGACAGCCATTTTGTTCATCACCCATGATCTGGGTATTGCCGCCCAGATTTGTGACCGGGTAGCGGTCATGTATGCCGGCAGAATTGTGGAGGTCGCCAAAACAAAAAGTCTGTTTGAAAATCCGTTGCACCCATACACCAGGGGGCTTTTAAAGGCGGTTCCAAAATTTGGTAAAAAAGAAGATCTCTCTTTTGTACCGGGTATGATTCCTGATCTTGTTCACCCTCCAAAAGGATGTCGGTTCCATACACGCTGTTCCCAGGCAATGACAATATGCCGGCGGGAAAAACCAAGGAGAGTTGCGGCAGAAAGCCGCCATGATGTCTCCTGCTTTTTATATGAGCTTGAAAAATAAATGACAAATAATAACCATATGAATGAATCCTTAATGACGCTTTCAAAGGTGAACACCTGGTTTGCCAATGAGAAAACAATAACAGGCAAGCCGGTTTCCTGGATTAAGGCTGTCAATGATGTGACCCTGAATATCTACAAAGGAGAAAGCTTAGGCCTTGTGGGAGAATCCGGATGCGGCAAAAGTACCCTGGGAAGAACCATTTTGCGGCTGGTTCCCTTACATTCAGGGGGGATTCGGTTCATGGGGGATGATATTGCAAGTTTATACGGCAAAAAATTAAGGCCTTTTCGGTCAAAAATGCAGATGGTTTTCCAGGATCCCAAGGCATCCTTGAATCCTAAGATGAACATCTTTAAAATTTTGAGCGAGGCATTGTATTTGAATACAGTTCTTGGAAAAAAGGATTTTTTAGAGCAGGGGGTGAAACTTCTCAACCTTGTAGATTTAAGACCGGAGCACATCTTCAGGTATCCCCATGAGTTTTCCGGCGGCCAGCAGCAGCGGATCAGCATTGCCCGAGCCCTGGCAACTGATCCGGATTTTATTGTTTTTGACGAGGCCACCAGCGCCCTGGATGTCTCAGTCCAGGCCCAGGTGATTAATCTGATCCACGAGCTTCGCCGGCAATTGAAGCTCACTTATCTTTTTATCAGCCATGATTTAAGCATCATGGCCCATGCATGTGACCGGGTGGCGGTTATGTATGCCGGTCAGATCGTGGAGGTGCAAAAAGCGCAATCATTGTTTTCTGCACCCCGTCATCCCTATACCAGGGCATTGAAAGATGCGGTGCCTGTGGCAGATCCCTCATCAAAAAAGGGGCTTTCGATTCTTAAGGGAGAAGTTGCCAAGTTGTCTGATCTGCCGTCCGGGTGCTATTTTCATCCCCGGTGTGAATTCAAACAGGATATTTGCAGCAAAGAACCGCCTGATGTTTATAAAACAGGCAAGAGAAGCTGGGTAAGGTGTCATTTCCAGGAAGCATTGTGGGAGCAAAGAGAATTAATGGATACGAAGGAGTCAGCATGAGTCGTTTATTAGGCATTGGCGTATGCCAGATGGAAGTGGATCCGGATGATATTCAAAAAAATTTGGATAATATTAAAAATCAGGTCCGCCTGATCAAATTTTACAGTCCCTGGGTAAAGATGGTGGTGACCCCGGAACTCTGCTTTTACAAGGCAGCGGACATGGAAAAAAGTGCCATGGCCATTCCCAATGAAATCACCGAATTTTGTTCGAGCCTGGCCCGTGAGTACCAGATTTTTCTCATTGCAGGGTCTTTGTACGAAAAAGAAGGGCAAAAAATTTATAATTCCACCCCGGTCTTTGACGACCAGGGTAATATGTTTGGTGTCTACAGGAAGATGTACCCCTGGCGGCCCCATGAGAAAACGGCTTCCGGTAAAAAACCCCTTGTGTTTGACATTCCCAGAATCGGCAGGGTCGGCCTTTGTAATTGTTATGATCTGTGGTTTCCAGAGCTTTTAAGAGAGCTTGTATGGCAAGGGGCCCGGATTATTTTTATCCCTACGGCCGCAGGTACCCAGGACCGGTCCCAGGAAATTATTTTAAGCCAGGCAGCTGCTATTCAGAACCAGTGTTTTATTGTGGGCGTCAATGGGGTCGGATTTGGCGGCAAGGGTCAGAGCATTATTGTTGATCCCCAGGGAAATATCGTCCAGCAGGCCGGGCAGCGCCAGGAAAATCTGATTGCCATGCTGGATTTTGATGCGGTCACACAGTCAAGGCAATATGGAATTGCAGGGGTCACCCGGTCTTTGGCTTCATTTTTCCATGAGAAGCACAGGTTCTCCTACCAGAAACAAGCCTTTGACAAGAGCCCTGTATACCGGGAGAACCAATTGTAACAGATCATACCATTCATGAATAATCTTGGAGAGAAAAATGACGGATAATAAAAAAACAAAAGAATTAAATGGTCTGCGGGATAAGAATATGGCCAAGGGATTTGCCAGCGCCCGGTCTATCTGTGTCCAAAAGGCAGAAGGTGCAACCATATGGGATATGGATGGCAGGGAATATATAGATTTTGCCGGTGGTATTGCCGTGATGAATGTGGGGCATTCCCATCCGGATGTGGTGGCTGCGGTCAAAAATCAGGCAGATAAATTCATGCACACCTGTTTTATGGTCCTGCCCTATGAATCCCCAGTCAGGCTGGCTCAAAAACTGAACACCCTGGTACCCGGAGAAAGCCCAAAAAAGACCATGTTTGTCAATTCCGGTGCAGAGGCTGTGGAAAATGCTGTGAAAATTGCCAGGTATTATACCAAAAAGACCGGTATTATTGCATTTGAAAATGCATTTCATGGCCGGACACTCATGGGCATGAGCCTGACCAGCAAGGTGCAGCCCTACAAACTGGGATTTGGTCCATTTGCTCCTGAAATTTACCGGATCCCTTTTGCCTATTGTTACCGCTGCTCGTTCGGCAAGGAATATCCTTCCTGCGATATAGCCTGTGCTGATCATCTGGAATCTTTTTTAATCACCCACTGCGCCCCTGAAACCACGGCTGCACTTATCGCAGAGCCGGTTCCCGGAGAGGGAGGTTATATGGTGCCTCCGCCGGAATATTTCCCTGAACTCAAAAAGATTTGTGATGCCCACGGTATCCTGTTCATTGCAGACGAAATCCAGACCGGCATTGGCCGGACAGGCCCGATGTTTGCCATGGAGCACTGGGGGATTGAAGCAGATATCACCACCACTGCCAAGAGTCTTGCCGCTGGTATGCCCTTAAGTGCCGTGGTTGGTAAAAAAAAGATTATGGATTGTGTACACCCCGGTGGTGTGGGCGGTACCTATGGCGCCAATCCATTGGCATGTGAAGCAGCTTTAGCTGTACTATCAGTCATTGAAAAGGAAAATTTGCTGAAAAAGGGTAAAGATCTTGGCGAAAAATTGAGTACTGCCTTGAATGATCTGAAAGATGATTTTAAAATCATCGGGGATGTGAGATGTCTGGGGCCCCTTGCTGCTTTAGAGCTGGTCAAGAATCGGGAAACAAAAACCCCGGCACAAGAAGAGACCAAAGCCATAACCGATTATTGTTTTAAAAAGGGCCTGGTTCTGCTTTCCTGCGGGGTTTACGGTAATGTTTTACGGTTTATGATGCCTTTGGTCACCACAGATCAGCAATTGGAACAAGGGATTAACATCCTGAATAATGCGTTTGAATGGCTTGAAAAAAGGTAGCGCCACACTAAAAGGATCAAGGAGAATGGGTCATGCAGGGATTCTACAACAAAATACTGGTTGTGGATCTGACAGCGCAGCGCTTTCAGGTCCAAACCATTGAGGATGATGTCTATGAAAAATATCTTGGCGGTAAAGGCCTTGCCACCTGGCTGCTGAAAGAGCGTAATCCTAAAGGCGTGAACCCGCTGGCAGCAGAAAATAATCTGATTTTTGCCACAGGGCCTTTAACCGGCGGCATGTCCTGGGGGGCCTCCCGGTATGGCGTCTTCACCAAATCTCCTTTGACCGGGCTTTATGCCGAGTCATATTCCGGGGGGCGGGTGCCAGAAGCTGTCAGTGCCACAGGCTTTGATGCCATTGTTCTCCATGGAAGGGCTCAAAATTTGTCTGTTTTGCAGATTACTCCCGATCAAACCGTGTTCCACGATGCCGAAGACCTGAAAGGCAAAGACACATTTGAAACGGAAAAGGCGGTAAAGGAGAAGTATTGTCTTAAAAAAGATAAAGGATGGAAAAACGGTGTTGCCGTTGTAGGGCCTGCCGCAGAGAACGGTGTCCGGTTCTCTATCATCAAAAATGATGGCTGGCGATGTGCCGGAAGGGCGGGAACCGGATCGGTCATGGGATCGAAGAATTTAAAAGCTATTGTTTTTTCAGGTGATATAAAAAGAACTTCCCATGATCCTGATGCCTTAAAGCAATTGTCCAGGGAAATGGCCAGAGAATCCAAAGACCATCCGGCTGCCCATGCCTATAAATCCATGGGCACCTCCCAAATGGTGAAAATTATGAATTCCGCGGGGGCTTTTCCTGCAAAATACTGGTCCATGGGTAAAGCGCCTCATTGGGAAAATATCAGTGCCGACGCCCTGCATAACCAATGCGATGTGACCCCACATGCATGTGCCAAATGCTATCTTGCCTGCGGCAGGATGACAAAGGTCTTAAAAGGTCGCCATAAAGAGATGATCCTGGAAGGCCCGGAGTATGAAACCATCTATACATTCGGCGGCCTCTGCATGGTGGATGCCATAGAAGAAATAGTTTATTTAAATCATGTTTGCGACAGCCTCGGTATGGATACAATTACCGCCGGAAATCTTTGCGCCTTTGCCATGGCTGCGTTTGAAAAGGGGAAATCCGATTACGAAATTCTTTTTGGCGATACCGACGGCATTGCAAAACTTTTGAACTTTATCTGTCAACAGAAAGATATTGGCGAGCTTTTATCAAAGGGCATCATCGAGGCTGCCAAGGCCTGGGGCATGGAAGATGATGCCGTTCATGTCAAAGGCATGGAACCGGCAGGATACGATCCCAGGGTTTTAAAAGGTATGGGTTTGGGATATGCCACCTCAGACCGGGGTGCCTGCCATCTGAGGGCTACTTTTTATAAGCCGGAGCTTGCCGGCATTATTGATCCAGATCAAATAGGGGGCAAAGCCAAAGTTTTTATCGATTTTGAGGACCGCCTGACTCTTTTTGATAGTCTGATCCTATGTAAATTCTACCGAGATCTCTATCCATGGGAACTTTTAGAAACACTGATATCCGGTGCCACCGGCATGGACGGCTCCAAAGAAAATCTGGCGAAAATTGCCTGGCGCATTTCGTCAATGGTCAGGCAATTCAATATTGCAGAAGGCATGACGATCCGGCATGAAGCATTGCCAAAACCTTTCTATCAGCCTTTGGCAGATTCCGGGGCCGTGATTACAAAAAAAGAGATGAATACCCTTAAAAAAGAATATTTTGAATTGCGTAATTGGGGGGAGTGAGTCTTTTAAGCCTGTTCCGTCTTTTAATGGACGGTATGGATGCGATGTCTGTGTCATTGGTATTTACATTTAATGGATACCGGATCTAACGACCCTGTATCCATTATAGGATTGGCGAAATTCAAGAACCTGCCGGCAAAGGATTCTATTGGGTGACGGTGAAAGATCCGGCACTGCTCCAGGAACCGCTGCCGTACTCGCTCCAGGGAAGAACATACCATTCATAGGAGTTTGATTCCAGCGAAGCACTGATGGTAATTGAACACTGTCCGCCGGTGCAGGTGATTTCAGGATAATTGGCATAGTTGTCCGCAATTTCATACCACTGGACGAACTTGTAGCTCTTATCAAGGCTTTGCAGGTAAAGTTTATACCATGAGGCATTGGCGTCCTCGGTCCAGACAAAGGTGGTGGTGCCTGACTGTGTGGTACCGGAAGGCGATACCAGTGTGACCTGGGAAGGTGTATTCCCTGTGCTTGAAACTGAGAAGCTGACGCTGCTGCTCCAGGTGCTGCCGTAATCATTCCAGGATTTGAGATATCCTTCATAGCTGCCTTCTGCCAGGATAGTGTCAGGGGTCACTGTACAGGCATCATCCGAGCAGATCAGGGAAGCATCGTACCAGGTGTCAATTTTGTTAACCTTGTTGCTGTTCCAGACAAAGAGCTTGTACCAGGTGACGCCTTCAACCGCATTCCAGTTATAGGCAGGAGTGGCATCCGAGACACTGCCGCTGGGCGATGTCAGGGTTGCAGCAGACGGAGCGGCAGGGTTGGAAATTTCGGTGTTTTCTTCTATCCAGTCGGTATAATTCATCACTTTTGCATAAACACCGGGCGAACCTGCCTGGGCGCATCCGTCGCCAAAAGAGGTGATGCCGGCCAAAAGCCAGCCGTCATCGCTCGCATTTCGCACTACCATAGGGCCGCCGGAATCGCCCTGGCAGGAGTCAATGCCCCCTTCTTTTTTACCCGCAATAATCATGTTGTCTGTAAAATCGCTTCCGTAAACGCTTTGCCCATATGCAGCCGAGAAAATGGTAATCTCGGCTTCCATCAGATCTTCCGGGTAAACATCATCTGTGGTGGAGGTGTTTCCCCAGCCGATGATGGTGGCTGAACTTCCGTCAGCAGTCAGGGATTCATTTGCAGAATAGAGAATTCCGGTGGTTTGCTGGCTGGATGATAGTTTTAAGTGAAGCAGGGCTATATCGTTATCGCTATCATCATTTGAGCTTGTCCCCAGATAATTGGGGTGCCGGATGAGCCGGTCCACTTCGATCCTTTCTCCGCCCGAGGTAGTCAGATCATTGACTCCCAGTACCACGTCAATCTCGGATGCCGTCAGATCGATCAAACAATGGGCAGCAGTCACCACCCACTCAGAATCGATCAAGGTACCGCCACAGAATTGTCCATCATAGGCATCTTCCCCACGGGTAACCAGGGCTGCAATCCAAGGCCATGCATTGTCGGAAGATACGGTACCCCCTATTATTCTGGGGGTCTTTTCAGTATCCGGGGATGCTGCCTGAACTTCTTTTTGAACCGGAATAGAATTGTCGGCCAGGACATCTGCAGGAATGGTGAAGGCGGTAAACAGCAAGAGAATAAATGTGAAAGACGTCAATAAGTTAAAAACGCTGCAGAATCTTAATTTTTCTTTCATCATAAGCTCCTTTATTTTTGTAGTGCCAGTCTGGCTTGATGATTATCTGTGTTAAACAGACTCAACTGATTGTAAATTGAAAAGAGTCTAATAATTAATTAGGAATTTATAATATATTATATATTTATCGTATACAATGCAACCTAAATCAGGGACTTTGTTTGGAAGCAATGGTTTTTAAAATTTGGCAAAAAAATTTGCAATATTAGCATGTTACAATTTCTAATAAGAATATATTAAAAGTTAAAAAAATGAGGTATGCACAAGATAATTTTTTTTACAAAAAAGCAATTAAATAATAAGAAATAAGCAAATCACACTTGGCTTTGATGTGTGTGGCGCCTTAATGGTGGATCAGGGATGAAATTTTGGATACCATTGACTAAGAATGCATACATTTGTATAATTTATCAACAACGTTCCTCATTATTCTAATTACATAATTTTTTGGAGGTCTTTATGAAAAAGGCGCTAATATTTATTATCCTAATATTTTCAAGTGTTGCATATGCACAGAACCTTGAAAATATTAAATGGATTACAGAAATTTATCCCCCGTCAAACTTTAATGATAAGCAAGGAGTATTAAGAGGGTACACGGTAGATATCTTGTTGGGAATGTGGGAAAAAGTTGGACTGAAGAAGGGAAGGGAGAACATTGATGTCGTGCCCTGGGCAAGAGGACTTGCTATGCTTGAAAATGATAAATCTGTCTGTTTGTTTGGAATGGGAATTACCGAGGAGCGAAAGAAAAAATACCATTTCGTAGGACGGACTCCTGGAAATATCCAAGCCTTAATTGCAAAAAAAGAAAAAAAATTCAAATTCAACAGCATTGAAAATGTTAATCAGGAAATTAAAAAAAGAAGAATTGGTGTTGTGCGAGGTGACATAGGTACTGATACATTTTTAAATTCCGGGGGCAAGCCTGAATTGTTAATTTTTGTAGTGGAAGGAAGCCAACTGGTCAAAATGTTAGATGATGACCGTCTTGATTTAATAGCTTTCGCAGACACTCCGACTTTTAAAAATATGAAAAAGATAGGAATATCTCCTGCTAAATATGAAATAGTATTACCTATGTTAACAAGTTATTGGGGGTATTCATTTAATAAAAATGTAAACCCGGAAATATTGGAAAAACTACAGAAAGCCTATGATGAACTATTTGAACAGGGTACGGTCATGCGAATTCGCAATGCATATGTCAATGAATAATGGAACAACGGTATCCCATATTACAAATCAAAAAGTATCACAAATTGTAAAGGGGTGAAGTCTGTCCTTGATTATTGTTGGGGTTGCACGATCCCTTTAGATTTAGTCTTTTGAGTTCTTCAGAACCTCCCGGATTTTTTTTGCAAGATCTTGTTTTGAGAACGGTTTATTGATAAACGCAACTTTCTCATCCAATACTCCATGGTGGGCAATTACATTGGCAGTATATCCGGACATGAACAGACATTTGAGATCCGGGTATGATTTCAGCAGTTTTTCAGATAGGTCGCGGCCGTTCATTTCAGGCATTATAACATCAGTAATAAGCAAATGAATATCCTTAACATTGGGTTCTTCCGCGATTCGGACAGCCTCATTAGGAGAAGACGCCGACACAACATTATACCCCAGCCGTTGAAGCATAATGGATGTCAGCTTCAGGATTGATTTCTCGTCCTCAACAAGCAGGATGGTTTCATTGCCTATTTCAGCGGTTGTTTCGGAATGCCTTGTTTTGGCCTTGGTAATTGTCTGCTTGTGCCGTGGAAAAAAGATTTTAAATGTCGAACCTTGATCCGGTTCACTGTAGACATTAATAAAACCGGTGTTTTGTTTGATAATGCCATATATTGTAGACAGACCGAGACCTGTACCCTCACCAACATCTTTTGTGGTAAAAAACGGTTCAAAAAGATTACTAAGGGTCTCTTTATCCATGCCGCAGCCATTATCGCTAAAAACCAGCATCACATAATCCCCGGGTCTAAAACCTGTATGATTGCTGCAATAAGCCTCATCAAAGGAAATGTTTTCTGTCTCTATGGTGACTTTGCCTACACCTTTGATAGCATCCCGTGCATTGACACACAGGTTTGCCAACACCTGGTCAATTTGGGACGGATCAATTTTGATGGGCCACAATTTTTTTCCGGGCGACCACGTAAGCTCTAAATCCTCCCCGATCAACCGTTGAAGCATTTTCAGCATTCCTTCCATTGTGGTGTTCAGGTTGAGCAGCCTTGGCGAAATGGTTTGTTTCCGGGCAAAAGCAAGCAGTTGCCTGACAAAATCTGTTGAACGCCGTGTTGCATTTTGAATTTCCTTAAGATTGTCAAAAATAGGATTGTCCGGATCTAAATCTTCCAGGATCAATTCAGTATTTCCAAGGATGACACCCAGCATATTATTAAAATCATGGGCCACCCCGCCGGCCAGCCGTCCGACCGATTCCATCTTCTGGGCCTGAATAAGCTGTCTTTCAAGCCTTTTTTGTTCGCTAATATCGGTCAGATTCACTACCAACCCAATTGGTTTGTTTTGAGAATCCTTGATTAATGCAGCGCTTACAAAAATATCAAGTATGCCTTTTTGCTTGGTATATCGTTTGGATAAAAATTGTACAGGATCACCACAATTATATATTTCCTTTATTTTGGAAGCAGATATCTCTTTTTGATCCTCTGGAACAAATGGTATTCTTTTCTCTCTA
>JAAEMC010000268.1 GCA_024225895.1 Desulfobacteraceae bacterium
CAATATTTCACCAAAGTATAAAACCATATATGTGTACATAAACCAATTTGAATCTGCTCCACAGAATGCCTTGGGTTATGGGTTTCTATGCCTGCCGGTTGACCAGATAGATGCCGGTGCCCACCAGGGCAAGTGCGCACAGAAGATAGATTGTTACGGATTCATGTAAGAATACAGCCCCTGCCAAAACACCGAAAAGTGGTGTTAAAAATGTGAAAGAGGCCAGCTTTGCAACAGCATAATTACGAATAAGCCAGAACCAGACAATATATGTGACAAAGGCAATCCATACAATTTGGTAGACAAGACACCCTGTAACCAGAGGCGATAGGTTCGTAATGCCTGATTCCCCAAATGCAACAGACGCAAGGGGCATTACAATAGCCGATACCCCAAGCTGGTATAAAAGTGTCTTGCTTGGCGCAATAGAAGTTAAAGGGGAAGCTTTAATCACAACCGTGGTTGCTCCCCAGATGACGGCAGATACCAGAATCATGATATCCCCTATTAGCATTTGCCTGGAGGGCAAGTTGATGGATTCGTTAAAGGCAATGACAATACCGGCAAAGGCCAGGCAAAGACCAGTCAATTGGATTCTGTTCAGCTTTTCTTGCGGGATGAAAAACTGGGCGCCCAAGGCCACAACAAACGGGGAGGTATATAAGAAGATTACCGCCCGAGATGCATTGGTGTAATCCAGCCCCCAATAAATCAGAATAAATTCCACGGAAAAGAGAATTCCTACGCCCAGGCCCCACCAAAGAGTGTTATCATTCTCAAAGATTTTTATTTGGCGTATCTTCATCCAGAAAATTACCAGGATACTCGCCCCAATGGACCGAAGCCCGGCTTGGAGTATCGGGGATACGCCTGCATTGGCAACCTTTATGGCCACCTGGTTGATTCCCCAGCTTGCGCAGACAATTATCAGCAGGCTCATTCCCAGGAAATCCAATGCATTATTGTTCGGTTTCATAGGACCTATTCATGCCTGCAAACCTGGTAAAAAGCAATAAATTAATCCTTTGAACCGAATAAATATGTGGCTGATCTTGAAACAAGTCGCCCGTACTGGTATTAATGAAATTGAACAAACCAAAATACTTAATTCCCTGATTCAATGCGAATTTCCCAAGGAGATTATTATGAAAACCATTGAAGTTAAAATAACCGCAGAGTTTGAAATACCGGATGACTGGGAGGTGGTGGATCATACCCCTGATGTGTCTTATCCGGAGAATCAACTCAAGGTAATTAAAATTGATAATCAATATTATGATTTTTTCCCGGAATGCCTGATGAAAATCGAAGATGGTAAAAAGGTCTTTTGGTCGGCCGACGAAGGGAAAACAGAAGATATTATCGATTGTATGAACAATTTTAATGTTATGATTAAAGGTAAAGCTTGAATA
>JAAEMC010000269.1 GCA_024225895.1 Desulfobacteraceae bacterium
ATTGAATGTTCTGCCATGAGTTACGAGTACCTTGGCAAGGGTTTTGATATCCACGGCGGCGGCAAGGATTTGATCTTTCCCCACCATGAGAATGAAATTGCCCAAAGCGAGGCTGCCTTTGGGGGTCAGTTTGTGAAATACTGGATACATAACGGGTTTGTTGATATTAATAATGAAAAAATGTCCAAATCCCTGGGCAATTTTACTATGATCAAAGAGGTGCTGGGCACCTATTCTCCCGAAGTCATCCGGATGTTTCTTTTGTCCAAGCATTACAGAAGCCCCATTGATTATTCACAAGACTCCATGCGGGAGATGAATCTGGGTCTGGACCGGATTTATGCTTTCCTGGAACGCCTTGAAAATGCAGGTGCAGACCGGGAAGTTGATGCAAATGGTCCGCTGTGGGAGGATTTTTCTGCAGCCCTGAATGATGATTTCAATTCAGCCAAAGGGCTGGCATCTGTCTTTGAAGCGGTTAAAAAGGGAAACAAGCTGCTGGATGATGCAAAAGATCATCCAGGGGCAGAAGACCTGAAGACCTTGACTGCCGTATACAATGACATCCGGGCCATTGCCAATATCCTGGCCATTTTTTCACTCAAACCTTCAGACTATTTTGCAGCGAAAAAGGAAAAGGGTATGGCAGACAGTGCCATGGATGCCGAAAAGATCGAAGATCTGATCCAACAGCGTACCCAGGCCAGAAAAGACAAAGATTTTTCCAGGGCCGACGAAATCCGGGACCTTCTGGCAGACAGCGGTATTACCCTGAAGGACGGACCCGAAGGCACCACCTGGGAAATTTCATAATCCCATTTTTGTTGAATCAAACCTTCCGCCCGGATATGACACCTCATATCCGGGTTGTTTATTTCACAGGCCCAAGAAACACTTCCTATATGATTTCCTGTTTCAGTTAACAAAAGATGAGTTCTTCAACTTGAAATCACAAATTGTGACATCAAGTTGGGGTGGAGCAAGAAAAATGCCATTGGCCTTTACGGAACAGGGTGTGGCAATGCTTTCAGGTATTTTAAACAGTGAGCGGACCATTGAAGTCAACATTCAAATCATGAGGGTTTTTACCAGGCTTAGACGTGCACTAATAGAACATGAAGAACTCAGAATAGCTGTTAAAGAATTGAAAGAGACGACTGACGAACGGTTTGAGATTTTTTTTTCTGTCTTGGACAAACTCCTGGCCAATGATGAAAAGCCGAAACGGAAAATTGGATTCTAACTTTTCAGAGATATTATCACAATAGGTAATACACAAAAAACGGGCTTGCGGCAGATTGATGCCGTAAGCCCGTTTGTAATTACGATCAATAAATTTTATTTAATTAATTCTCTGCAATATTCTGGAGGACCATTTCTGATCATCCAGACGACTTCTTAGGCTGGTACCCAGTTTGGAAAGCATTTCATTGGAATCGGCTTTCTTTTCAGCGGCTTCGTAAATTTTTGATGCGGTCTGTGTATCTTTTACAGTAACCAGAGCAAGCTCTGCAAGTTTGAGCAGGTCATCAAAGGAACCCAGCTTTTGCAGGGCGGAATTTACAATGGTTGTCATCATTGCGGCATCTGCGTTCTGATAGTTCATCAGGTTGATCAGCTGGTCATATTCTTTCAGGGTCTGGCAAAGGCTTTCGGCAGAACCATAAAGGCTGATAGCCCAGTCTTTGTCTGCCAGGCCGTTAAATACCGCACCGGCAATAAAGGCGTAATCCATAAGGGTGGAACAGTTTTCTTCAGCTTTTTTCAGCAGGGTTGTTGCCCAGTCCATGTCATTGAATTTGCTCATTGCCACGGATGATAACTTCACTATGTCTGCATTCTCTTGGGCGTTTTTCTCTACATCTGCATAGATGTTGCGAACCCATTTGTCGTCTTTAAGGGTTGCGGCAATGGCCGTGGTCAGTTCATCGTAGTAGCTGAAGCTGACGCATTTTTTCAAGAGGCTTTCATAGATTTCTTTTACCCATGCTTCGTCAGCCAGATCTTTCTGGATTGCAGCAGCCAGTTTGATGAAATCATTGAAGTTAATGGTCATGCCCTGGGTGGTTTTATAAAGCTTGGCTGCATAGTATTTGTCCTGGGTGGTGGCAAATACTTCTTTGGCCAGTTCGCGCATCTGATAGGCTGTTTCGTTATCCCGTTCCCTTAAGATATAGTCTGCATATTCTTTAGGGGAGGCTTCTCTTTTTTCAACCTGGAAGGCAATGGCATCGGTCCATTCCTTATCATCGGTCACTATCTCCTGGATGGCCTTGGCAGTTTTGAGAAAGTCATCATTTGTTTTGACAGCTCCTTCAGCCTGTTTGAGGACATCAATGGCGGCTTGGGTGTCTTTCAGGTCTTTAGCCAGGGCATTGGCAAGATCTACCAACTGACCGCAGTCCGGGTTTGTGGCAGCGGCTTTTTGATATACGCCGGAAGCAAACTTGGCATCCGTGGTGTTGTCAAATGCTGCCTTTGCAAGCTTCAGGTAATCGGCAAATGCTTCAAAAACCGATTCTGCTTTTTGATAGATGGACAATAAAAATGCTGCGTCATCAGATTTCTCTTTGACTGTTTGGGCAAACTTAATCAGTTCATCCCCGGATTCAAGAGATGCCAGGGCTTTGTCATAGATGGCTTTTGCAAAGTCGGCATCTTCAAGGTCTTCATTGACGCCGGCGGCCAGCACTACGAAATCCTCAGCTTTGGCTGCTTTTTCCATTGCCTTTTCATAGACCTCTTTGGCTTTGCCTTTATCCTTGGAAGTTTCCAGGACTGACTTGGCAAAGGCAACAAAATCATCGGCTTTGGTACATTTGGCAAAAGCTTTTTCCACAGTTTCCTGGGCAAGAGCTTCATCCTTGAGAACCTCGGAAATTTTAGCGCTGAGCATTAAAAAATCAGCCACCTTGGTGCACTTGGCGCTGGCATCGCTGAAAATGGCTTTGGAAGTATCTTCCATTTTCAATTCAAGGGCGCCGCCGGCAAGATTTAAGAAGTCTTCCAGATTCATGCACAAGGTTTTGCCCTGTTCCAGGAAAGTTGTGGCAAGTTCATTGTTTTCCAGTATATCAAGGCTGGCTTTGGCATATGTGACTGTATCTTCCCAGGTCTCGGCCCATTCTGCACCTTCTTCTAAAAGCTCTGCTGCCCAGTCATTGTCTTTGAGGCCATCTACAATTTCTTTAGCCACACCAATATACTCGTCCGGCGCATCACACTCCTCTGCTTTCTCTTCTAATTCTTCTTTGAGTCCCATATTCTTTCTCCTTTTTTAAGATAAATGTATGGATATATCATTTGATTTTGGTATGCAAAATTTTATTCAAATCTCAAACTAACCAGCCTTATCACGATGGATTAATTTTTGCAAATAATATGATGAATTACAGGTTGTTACCCCCTTAGGGCCGGTCTGAAATACTTGTAGAATTCAGCATAGATGCAAAATAAACCGGTCAGGATTTCCTGTTTTTCTTTTTGTTTTTCTTTTTGTTTTTCTTTTTGGCCTGCTGCTTTTTTTGCTGTAATTGCTGCCGGGTAATCTTTGCCCAGGCATCCCTTAAAGTAACCGTCCGGTTAAAGACCGGCTTTTCTTTGGTGGAATCCTTTGTATCCAGACAGAAATACCCTATCCGTTCAAATTGATAGGCTTTTTCAGGTACTGCGTTTTCAAGACATTTTTCCAGTTTGCAGTTCGAAAGTATTTCAAGGGAATCGGTATTGAGGTTTTCCAAAAAGTCCTGTTTGCCCTGTTCCGGATCTTCATCTTTAAAAAGACGGTCATAAAGACGGACCTCGGCATCTGTGCAATGACCCGCATCCACCCAGTGGATGGTGCCCTTTACCTTTCGGCCGTCAGGGGCATTGCCGCCCTTGGTTTCAGGGTCGTATGTGCATATCAGTTGTGTAACATTGCCTTTTTCATTCTTGATCACATCCTTGCAGGTCACAAAATAGGCATATCTTAGCCGGACTTCCCGGCCAGGGCCAAGGCGGAAGAATTTTTTCGGTGGATCTTCCATGAAATCATCCTGCTCAATATAAAGTTCTTTGGAAAAGCTGACCTGTCTTTTACCCATTTCCTCTTTCTGGGGATGGTTGGCTGCATCAAGTGTCTCTGTCCGGCCTTCGGGGTAATTTTCAATAATGACTTTCAATGGCTTGATCACGCCCATCATCCGTGGAGCGATTTTGTTTAGGTCATCTCTGATACATGATTCCAACAACCCTACATCAATGCGGGAATCTTTTTTAGATACCCCGATGGTGTTACAGAAGTTTCGGATGGATGCCGGGGTATATCCCCTTCTTCGGATGCCTTCCAGGGTTGGAAGCCTCGGATCATCCCAACCGGATACATGGTTTTCTTCCACCAGGCGTTGTAATTTGCGTTTACTTAAAACAGTATAATTGATATTCATCCGGGCAAATTCAATTTGCTGGGGATGGGACGGGGTTTCCAACTGGTCGATAATCCAGTCGTACAAAGGCCTGTGATCTTCAAATTCCAGGCTGCAAAGACTATGGGTAATCATTTCCAAAGCATCGGAAAGGCAGTGGGTAAAGTCATACATGGGATAAATCACCCATTTAGTCCCGGTCCTGGGGTGGGATGCCTTTTTCACCCGGTAGATGATGGGGTCCCGCAGATTGATATTGGGCGATTTCATGTTAATCTTTGCCCGCAGGGTATGAATCCCCTCCTCAAACTCCCCTTGTTTCATCCTCTCAAAAAGATCCAGGTTTTCTTCGACCGGTCTTTCCCGGTACGGGCTGTCCTTGCCCACTTCTGTCAGGGTTCCGCGGTATTCGCGGATTTCATTGGGTGTGAGGCTGCAGACATAGGCTTTACCCTTTTTGATCAGTTCAACGGCAAATTCATAAAGCCGGTCAAAATAATTAGAAGCATACAGGGGGGTGTCAAATTCAAAACCCAGCCACTTCACAGTTGATATGATGGATTCAATGTAAATTTGTTTTTCTTTGGCCGGATTGGAGTCATCAAACCTTAAGTTGCATTTTCCGTTGAACTTTTGGGCCATATTAAAATTCAGGCAGATGGACTTGGCATGGCCTATGTGAAGGAAGCCGTTGGGCTCCGGCGGGAAGCGGGTGACTACCCGTCCGTCATTTTTGTTGTTTTCAATATCTTTTGTGATGATGGTTTCAATAAAATGCCCTTTTTTAATCGCGTCGTCCATTAGCCCCTCTGTAATTTAAAAATTAGTATTCAATTAAGAATATCATCTTTATCATAATCAAGGAGTTCCTTAAAGGAGTATTTAGGGGGCCGTGATGGTGGCCAGGGATGTACCTTTTTTCTATTATTATGGCATGTTATGGAATTTGATGGTGGATTTGGGGGTTAGGAAAGGCCCCGGAGGGAGGAGATTATCTAACTTAATTTAGGCGGTTGCAGCGCTTATTTGATAGATTCTCCGGGGCATTGGAAGGGCAAAAATAAGAATTAAAAACGGTATCCGATTCCGATTCCGGTACCAAAGCCTTCGAATTCGTAGAATTCAATATTGGCATCATTGACTATATATTGTCCAAAGACGGTAACTAAATAATTTTTAAATCCAAAGGGATTAAGATAGGTGTAGGTTGTGCCAATTGAATACTGGTTCTCGTCCCGGGTTTTATTGAATTCCGGGTGAAGACCGTCGTAATCCCTTCGAAAAAGAGCGGCACTGGTTTCCAACTCCCAGCTGTTGCCCTTAAAGATGTGGGTGAGAGTTGCGCCATATCCGTCATAGGAATAGCTTTCTCCGTCCATATCTCCTATCTCGTAAGCCAGGGATGCTGAAAATTCATTTTTTTTGCCTGGGTCGGTCCAGTGCAGAATATTGCCCAGGGCAAAGGTATGAATTTGACCATCTCTTGCTAATCTCGAGTCCCTGCTTCCGGAGATGTCATTATCAATGTCGATGGCGTTTTGCTTATAACTCAGGTCTATGCCGGTTTCCATTATATTTTGCCAGGCCAATTGGAAAATAAATAACTCCTTATCTGTTTTCTGTCGATGGACATTTGTTAGAAAAGGATCTGCCCATGCATCAAATTCCATAAAACCGACACCAGCTGTGAAATTTCCGATCCTGTCAAAGTATTGGGAAACATATAAAGTCGGTCCGTCCCCTGCTCCGCTGAGGCCAAGCTGGGTGCCGGTCAAAGCAAAGAAATAACTCAGTTCTGCAATAAAGAACAACTCAACTTCAGAGAGGTCTTGATCAGTATTTAATGAAGTGATGTAACTGTCGCCATATTCAGCATCTTCCCCGAAAGTTTCACCTCCAAGATATTGGGTCCCAAGCAAAAGTGTTCCGGAAAATCCGGGTTTTGGCTTATTCTCATTGATCTGGCTTGCCTCTTCTGCATGGGCATGGGCAAAGAAAAGGGCAAAACTAAAGATTGAGGTGGCAATTGCTATAATGATTATCTGTTGTTTCAGCATTAAATGTATCTCCTTATTGGCAACTATCTTTATTATACTCGTCATAAAAAGCGGTGTTCTATTTTGAATGAAGATACCGCATTTAGGACTAAA
>JAAEMC010000270.1 GCA_024225895.1 Desulfobacteraceae bacterium
TTGACTTTATCGCCAATAAATCAGGGATGTCTGTTGAAAAAACCATTGCTGCTTTAAAACAAGCCGGCCTGGCCTCCATTCCAGGTGGAGGAGCGGAAATCCTTTGTGATGAGATCCGGCAAAAGGTTTCCCCGAATAAATGTCTTTCGGCCGAATGGCTTAATGTCATGCGCCAGGCTCATCTCCAGGGAATGAGGTCCAGCGCCACCATGATGTTCGGTCATCTTGAAAATGACATCCATATCTTAAAACATCTGGATAAAATTAGGTCCCTCCAGGATGAAACCCGCGGTTTTACAGCATTTATTCCCTGGACATTTCAGCCCACCAACACCAAAATAGATGTTAGAAAAAAAAGCAGTGTGGAATATTTGAAAGTGCTGGCCCTAAGCCGGCTTTTTTTGGATAACATTGACAATATCCAGGCATCATGGGTGACCCAGGGAGACAAGATCGCCCAGACAGCACTTTTTTTCGGTGCCAATGACATGGGCAGCACCATGATCGAGGAAAATGTCGTGGCATCGGCCGGGGTTAATTTTATGCTTCCGGCAAAAGAACTTCGGCGCCTTATTCAAACTGCCGGCTTTGAACCAAGACAGCGGGATTGTTTTTATAATTTAATATGATGACCGACTCTTCATCCATCCGCCTCATCCATACCTCAAAGGAAAACAAGATCCACAGGGCAGGGTGGGTGATTCAAGATCCCTGGCATATAATTGAAAACGGATATGTTGAAATTGAAGATTCCGTGATTAAAGGCATCTATCAGGGCCGGCCCAGATCTGCCTATACAGATCACGGACCTGGTGTGTTAATGCCGCCGCTGGTCAATGCCCATGTGCACCTGGAACTTTGCGCCTTAAAGGGATTGCTGCCATTTGACCAGGGATTTGAAATCTGGGTGCAGGCACTTTTAAAAGAGCGCGAGGCTTTTGGAACAAAAAGATTAAAACAGGCCGCAGGGCTTGGCATCAATGAGATGATGGGCAGCGGAACCTGTTTTATTGGTGAAATTTCCACATTGGGGATTACTCGTTCCCTGGTTGCCCGGGCCGGTCTGAAAGGGATCTTTTTTAATGAATATCTGGGCACTGGCGCTGACGGCGTTTCAACTTGTAAAAGGAACGATGACCATCTTCACTTCAGCGTTGCAGGCCATGCACCCCATTCTACAGCCCCGGATCTTTTAAAGGCCTTAAAACAGCAAACTGCATCCAATGGGCTGCCTTTTTCCATCCATGTGGCCGAATCCAGAGCAGAAATGGAGTTTATAGAGGGAAAAAATAACGAGTGGGCAAAATTTTTAACTGCCAGGGATATTGATTATTCTGCCTGGGATATTGGGAAGAAAACCCCGGTTCAATACCTGGATGATTTAAAACTTCTGGATGAAATGACTTTGGCTGTCCATCTTCTGCATGCACAGGATAGGGATGTTGAGATTTTGGCCTCCCGCGGGACTCAGGTCTGTGTTTGTCCTAGGAGCAATTTTAACCTTCATCAAAGGCTGCCGGATATCGAAAAAATGGTGTCATTCGGCATCCATCCCTGTCTGGGAACCGATAGCCTGGCAAGCTGTGATTCATTGAATCTTTTTGATGAAATGGCATTTACAGCACAGCATTATCCTAACATTGCGCCGGAAATCATTTTGGTCATGGCCACCCAATACGGGGCCCGGGCTTTGGGGAATGATAAAATTGCCGGCACCCTTGATAAAGGAAAAGACGGATCACTTCAATATATTGATATTAATGTTAAGAATAAGAAAAACCTCATAAAAAGAATCGTATCCAATGACCACACCTGAAGTAATCATGGGAAAAATAAGTTATATTAATGCCTCTCCGGTCTATTACGGCCTGGACAAAGGTCTGTTGCCCGATTGGTTGCGCCTTTTACCGGAGGTGCCGGCGGTATTGAACCAGAAACTTTTGACAAAAAAGATTGATATCAGCCCCATTTCTGCTGCCTTTTATGCCATGCACCATGATGAATTCCTGTTGCTGCCCGATCTTTCCATTTCCTGTCATGGAAGCGTATTGAGTGTCCTTTTGGCAAGCCATTTCGAAATGGAGGCGCTAACGGATAAGAAAATCGTCTTTTCAAAAGAGTCTGCAACATCTGCCTCATTCTTGAAAATGATTTTTGCCTCAAAAAAGATAAAACCACGATTTGAAACCGGACCGGTTCAAAATATTGAAGCTGTTTCAGGTGATACCGATGCTGTATTAGTAATTGGGGATGTCGCTTTAACCCAGCCATGGGCCGAAGAGTTTGAGTTTTGTACGGATCTTGGAAAGCTCTGGTTTGAGATGACCGGCCTTCCATTTGTATTTGCAGTCTGGGCGGTTCGGAAAAGTTTTGCAAGACAGCATCCTTCTCTTGTCTCTAAGGCGTATGACCTTTTGCTGGAATCCCGTAAACTTGGATATGCGAATATGGACCAAATCATTCAAATGGGACGAGAAAAGCTCAATCTTGAGGAATCTGTTATCGAAGAATACTTTAACTGCCTGTATTGTGATTTGGACCAATTAAAAATAAATGCCATGGAACGATTTTTTACTTCTCTTTTCGAGCAGGGAATATTAAGTAAAAAAGCAAAAGTAAGGTTTTTTTAACCCCCATGAACCAACTGTTTTTATATGGATTAAAATGGATGCTAAAAAGTCAAAATTGATTCTGGCCTATGCCGGTCTTACACTTGCCATTTTTTTCTGGTCCATTAATACCGTCCTTGCCAGGGGCATTGTTTTTTCAATAAAACCATTGGCCCTATCGTTTTTCAGATGGATTTTTGCCTTTTTCTTTATTCTTCCCTTTGCTGTTTCCCATATCAAACGTGATCTGCCCGTTATTAAAGAGAATTTAAAATTCCTGGTTATTCTCTCCATATTCAGTGTTGCAATATATAATTCCGTTCTCTATATCGGCGCTCAATATACCACTGCCACCAATATTTCCCTTGTCATTGCCACCATGCCGGGAATTACCATCCTTTTTGCCTGGCTGATCAACAAGGAAATCCCGGCATTTTTCCAGATGGCAGGCATTGGAGTTTCTCTTATCGGGATGGTGATCATCATCTGTCAGGGATCTGTTTCTCTTTTGATGGATCTGACTTTTAATCCCGGAGATCTTCTTATTGTCCTTTCCATTTCTTCCTGGGCTCTTTATTCAGTGCTTTTGAGGAAAAGGCAGATAGATATTTCCCCTATCTCCTTTCTTACCATGATTATCGCCATCGGCATTGTTTTAATTTTTCCGTTTTATCTGTGGGAGTTTTTCCGTTTCAAGGGATTTGCTTTAACTATGACAAATCTGGGAGTGTTTATTTATCTTGGGCTTTTTCCTTCTATTTTATCTTATATTTGCTGGAATTTCGGGGTTAAAATCGCAGGATCATCACAGGCATCGGTCTTCATGTATTTGACCCCTGTGTTTACCTCCATTCTTGCCTGTGTTTTTTTAAACGAAAGTTTGTTTTCATATCATATTGTCGGTGGTATCCTAATCTTTGCAGGACTTGTAATGTCTTCTCGGTCATAAATCATCATGGAGTTTTTACACATTGTTTTGGGATGCGAAATATCTTCAAAACACAATATCCCTTGACTTGGCATATCTTTTTTTCATAAAACCAGTTTTAGTAAATTGACGGTCTTCAACCCCTGTTATAGTAAACGAACAAA
>JAAEMC010000271.1 GCA_024225895.1 Desulfobacteraceae bacterium
CTGTCGGTTAAATCTATCTTATTTAATACGACAATTTGGGTTTTGTCTGCAAGGGTTTTGCTGTACTGGGAAAGCTCATTGTTTATAAGTTTAAAGGCTGTCAAGGGATCATCCGGGTCAATGTCGGAAACGTCAATGAGGTGAATGAGAATACCGGTTCTTTCAATATGCTTTAAAAAGCTGATACCAAGTCCTGTTCCCTTGTGCGCCCCTTCGATTAATCCCGGGATATCGGCAACTGCAAAGGGCTCTCCGAATTTCGGTTCCACCATACCAAGACTAGGCGTAAGCGTGGTGAAAGGATAATCTGCTATCTTGGGGCGGGCAGCGGATATCCGGCTGATTAATGTTGACTTTCCGGCATTAGGCAGACCCACGATGCCCACGTCCGCCAAAAGTTTTAGTTCCAGTTTGAGTTTCAACTCGGTACCGGGGAGCCCGGGTTGTGAATGCCGAGGGGCACGATTGGTGGATGAGGCAAACCGTTTATTGCCCCGGCCACCTTTGCCGCCTTTGGCAACAACATATTCATCATCAATTTGTGTGAGATCTACAATAAGGTCTTCAGTGTCTGCATTGGAAACCAAGGTGCCGGCAGGAAGGTTGATATAGCAATGAGTGCCGTTTTTACCGTGTTTCTGTTTGCCCAGACCGGGCGAACCGTTTTGGGCTTTTTGAAATTTTTGACGGCGATAATCATAAAGGGTTCGTTTTCCCTGGTCGACTTTCAGGATAACATGGCCTCCATGTCCGCCATCTCCACCGTCAGGTCCGCCTTTTTCAATATACCGTTCCCGTCGAAAACTTGTACAACCTGAACCGCCATCTCCGGACCTGACAGAAATTAATGCTTCATCTACAAACTTCACGCGTCATATACACTGACTTTTTTCCTGTTGCGATCTTTTCTTTCATAGACCACAACACCGTCGATCAATGCATACAGGGTGTAATCTCTGCCAACGCCCACATTATTGCCCGGATGGATTTTGGTACCCAGCTGTCTGACAATAATATTGCCTGCAAGAACTTTTTCTCCGCCGTATTTTTTAACACCGCGTCTTTGTGCATTACTGTCGCGGCCGTTTTTACTGCTACCTGCTGCTTTTTTATGTGACATTTTTTCTTTCTCCTAAAATACGAACCTTAAAGGGGAACCTGTTGGGTTACCCTCATGGTTAGATATTGATGGAATCGATTTTAATTTCAGTGTAGTGCTGTCTGTGGCCCCTCATCTTCCGATAGCCTTTGCGGCGTTTGTACTTGAATACCAGGGTTTTTTTATCTTTGGCCTGTTCCATGATATGGGCTTTGACAACTGCATTTTCAACATTGGGGGTGCCAAGCGTTACATTTTCGCCATCTGAATACATAAGGACATCACTAAATTCAACCTCAGAACCTTCTGTGCCGTCCAGTTTTTCAACTTTCAGGATCTGTTCTTCATGAACCTTGTATTGTTTGCCCCCTGTTTTGATTACCGCATACATTTTTAAGCTCTCCTTATAATTTCAACTCTATCGCATTTTTAAAAAACTCTTTAACCTATAGTTTTTTTTGACTATTGTCAAGCAAAATTGAAAAAGTATAGGTGTCAAGAAACATTCAAATCAGGGATAAATCTCTGGGAAACCGGATCAAACTTTGCTTTATTAGACGAGATAAATTTTTTGACCGTTCTAAGATTCTTTTTCTTGATCATCTGCAAGGTAAAAAATCTGAAAATATCAAAGGTGTTAAGATCTTTTCTTTTTAAAAGTGTTTTTAATGTTGATTTTATATATAAACTATGGTTTGGGTTATCACAGGTGCGGGTAAGTTCGTTGTTTAAAAGAAAGGAAATGATCTGTTGTTTTAATGAGTTCTTCTTAAGGTAACGAACAACCGCTTCAAGTAAAAATGAAACAGCAAAGATCTTGGCAGAAAAGACCCTTTCTTTTTTACAGAAATCCAGGTGATTTTTAATATGCAGAAGATAGAGAACTTTTTGAGCCTGCGGTAGTCTCGCAAAAGAGTTTTTCGACAGAAATTGCTTTTTAAGCCGCCTGAAAACAGAAGGCGTCATCTGCTTTCTTTTTCCCCGGGCCTTGTCTTCAAAAATATCAAAATATTCCTTGATGCTTCTCATGCCCGGCGGAGTGAGTTCATCTTTTCCATTATCAAGCAGGAGAGTCTCCACCTGAATGTCCCATAAGTGATCCAGATAAAAGGATCTTTCTGAAAGATCATATACATGCAAGGGTGTGAAATAGTCTACCAACAAGGCCTTTCGACCGGTTTTTTTTACAGGAAAAAGGGATGTGTCCTGGGTGATAGGTATTTTTTTATGCCCAAACGGGTATAAACCCGAGGTAAAGGTGGGGATGATGATAAACGCCCCCTCAGGTGTGATTTCGGTACCATAGGCATCTGTGATGGACGGCTTAACCGAAGAAAAATTCTCGTCCAGGCCTGCGGGGATGAGGAGTTCTTCCAACTCATGCTGTTTTGCAATTTTGTCTGGAAGTAATTCTTCCAACTTTGCAATGCGGCTTTTGTTTTTTGCAGTCTGGGAAACCGCTATATTGAAATTATTACTAATAATTTGTTTTAGAATTTCTTTTTTTCCCTTGGGAATTTTGGTAAGCAAACTGAAATTTGCAGAGGCCTTCCATTGCCTGGTATGCGTTAAAAGATCAAAAAGATTTTTATCCTCATCTTCCCAATCCAAGGGATCTGACGCTCCATAGAGGGAAAGATCCAAATTGTTTTGCTCGGCAAGGTTGTTTAAAATTTTAATTGCCGCATCAAAGGTAAAGTGGGTCCTTACCTTTGGCAGCGCCCATTCATTGCAGCGGCGGCAATAGTTACTGCACCCGGATGTCAGTTGAAAAGTAATGGCGGTTTTAAATACGGCTTTTGCTTGTTCGTTTGTTAAATTTGATTTTTTAATCCATGCTGAGTAATCAACGCGGCCTGGTGCAGCAGCCGTTTTCTTGACATGAGTTAAAATTAATTTTTGAAGCAATTTATAATCATCTCCTATCTTTAATGAGAGATGATTTAAGATTTCAGATCGAAACACTTTAAAGGCTTGTTGTACCTGGCGAAGCTGTTTCTCTTCGTTTTCTGACAACCCATGATTATTTTTTACAGCCTGTAAAATTGAATGGTAACAGTGTTCTGCAGATGTGAAATCTTTGGTATATAATGCTGCCAGGAATTGGTTCTTTTGTTCTTCAAAAAATAGCAGATCAGATTTTTGATGGTTGCTCTTAGCCATGGATATTTTTGTATTTAGAAATTAAAAATAGAAATATATCACAATTTACCGGGACAAAACAGGGCGTCTCAGATTACAAAAAGAACAGGGGAGTTTCCTTTTAAAAGAAACTCCCCTGCATAAACTATCCTTGTTAAGCACAAGGCC
>JAAEMC010000272.1 GCA_024225895.1 Desulfobacteraceae bacterium
GGATAAAATCACTTTGGATGATATTATTTTCCTCCAAAAAAATATTATTGGTCTGAAAGGCAATTATGCCACATCCGTCCAAAATGCAGCAGATAAAATAACAACCACCTCTGTCGGAACCAATGAGATTATAAAGACAAGCATACTGAAAGCAGCCCCCTTAATTAAAAAAGGGGACGTTGTTACCTTGGTTGCACAAAAAGACAAATTGTCCATTATGACCAAAGGCATCTGTCTGGAAGACGGATACCGGGATAAGCTGATCCGAGTGGAAAATATAAGGTCCGGACGGATGATCCGGGGGCGTGTCAAAGAAAAATCCAGAGTTGAGATTTATTATTAACCCTGACAAGGAGAAGGCATGAATAAGATACTATGGAAAACCCAAACCCTGTTCATTGGTGTTCTTCTTTTAATTTTTGCAGGATGCGCCACCAAGTCTGAGGTTGAATCGCCCAACCTTGTCATCCCTGAAGGCATGTCTACCGAGCCCTCTATACAGCCCAAATATACCGATGCCCCTGTGGCTGAAGGATCTTTATGGTCCAGCACCGGTAGTTCCATGTTTGAGGATGACAAGGCCGCCCATGTCGGGGATACGGTGGTCGTGGATATTATTGAAAACAGCTCTTCCGAGATGGATGTGAACACTGAAGCCGGTCGGACAACAGACATGGAAGCCGGAGTAGGGCTTAACCTTTTCGGTATCAACACCGCCTTTGGCGGGGACGGCACTGCCAATGGAAATATTGATACGTCTTTTAAAAATTCTTTTGAAGCCGAGGCCAAGAGCGACCGGTCAGGTCAGGTGACAGCCTCCATTGCCGCAAGGATCACAGAGGTCCTGCCCAACGGGAATTTAAGCCTCTTTGGCAGAAAGGCCATGAAGGTTAATAATGAGGTTCAGTATATCCTGGTATCCGGGGTGGTCCGGCCCAAAGATATTTCATCGGAAAACCGGGTTAAATCCACATCAATGGCAGATGCCAGGATTGAATATTATGGCAAGGGGGCTTTGGCTGACAAGCAGACGCCCGGATGGGGCAACCGGCTCATTGATAATTTATGGCCGTTTTAACAAAAGGGGGACTCACATGCGCAATCGGTTTGTTCATCATTTAAAAGTTTTGGGTTGGTTTGTTTTTATGCTTATCCTCATCTTTGGAATGACCCCGGATCTTTTTGCAGCCAGGATCAAGGATCTTGCAGGAATAAAAGGCATTCGGACCAATCAGTTGACAGGCTACGGCCTGGTTGTGGGTTTGAACGGCACCGGGGATAAAGACGGGGTCAGTTTTACTACCCAGGCTCTTGCCAATATGATGGAAAAAATGAATGTCTATGTTGAACAGAGCGGACTGAAAGTTAAAAATGTTGCTGCTGTGATGATCACTGCCGACATCCCGGCATTTGCGCGGATTGGCGACAAGATAGACATTACAGTATCCTCTTTGGGGGATGCCAAAAGTTTAAAAGGCGGAACATTACTTATGACCCCTTTAAAGGGGGTGGATAAAAAGGTCTATGCTCTTGCCCAGGGACCTTTAAGTTTTGGAGTGCCAAGCAGTGCCAATGACCGGGACAGCCATCTTCTGGTTGGCCGGATTGTTAACGGTGCATCCATTGAAAAAGAAATCCCCTTTAAGCTTAATGGAAAAAAGCAATTGATTCTATCCTTGTTCCGGCCGGATTTCACAACTGCCAAACGAATGACAGATACCATCAATGCCTCAATCGGACATAATGTGGCAGAAACCATTGATGCCAGTGCGTTACGCTTAAGGGTCCCGGACAATATGGTGAAAAAGAACGTGGCTGAATTCATCGCAGATATCGAGACATTGTCTGTGGTGCCGGATACCCGTGCCAGGGTGGTGATAAATTCTAAAACCGGTACAGTGGTTATCGGAAAGGATGTCACTATCTCCAGTGTAGCTGTTGCCCACGGGGATTTGACCGTTACAATAGATGATGATCCGCAAAATGTGAAAAAAGAAAGCTTGATGCAGCTTTCCGGAACCTCAACCATCGGAGAACTGGTCAGGGGACTGAATGCCATTGGTGTCAAGCCCAAGGACCTTATCGGGATCATACAGGGAATAAAAGCGGCCGGCGCACTCCAGGCCGAGCTTGAAATTATGTAAACCTGTAAGGGCGGACCTATATTCCTGCCCGATGTTAAAAATACCACAATTATAAAGGTGGATTGAAAGGCAAGAACCATGGATATTAATATTATCAATCAGAACCTGGCGGCTGCCAGTGCAGAAAATGCAAAGAACAAAGTTGCCAAGGCGGCAGAACATGAAAAATTAAAAGAGGCCTGTGAAGGCTTTGAATCTATTTTTCTTTACTCCATGCTAAAAGAAATGCGCAAAACATTGCCCGGAAATGCCCTTTTTAAAGAATCCAACAGCACGGATATCTATCAATCCATGCACGACCAGTACCTGGCTGAGAAATTGGCTAAAGCGCCTCACGCAGCAGGCCTTAAAGAGTTTTTGTACAACGATCTTAAAGATTCCATCCGAAAGTAGTTCCCCCCTCTTCGATTTATCCATTACTCATGTAAGGGCTTTATCTTGTGCGTACGCCCTATTCAGAGTCTGTACAGTTCTAAAACGGGTGTGCACATATGGCAACCCTTACAGATTTTCCAACATGGCATAGTTGTTGCTCTATTCTTCTATAAAGCAACCATTACCAGAAAAATAGGGAAAAATATTCCTTAAAAAAACCGCCGGGATAAGCGGTTGGCCGTAAATCAGGGATGAGGCCATTGAAAATACAAGGAGGAAGCAACATGGAAAAATTTACCTACAAATTGGAAGATATGCTCCAGGAAAAATTGTCTTTATTCAAACAATTGAACGCCATTGTAATGGAGGAACGTCAATCCATTATCAAAATGGACATTGATTCTTTGTGGCGGACCTCTAAGTTGAAAAAAAAGGTGGCTTTAAAGGTTGAAAAGATAAGGGAACGGATTTTGTGTGCATTTGAAGAAGATTCCGTCCGTGTGGATATGGATATCAGGTCTTTTTCCATCTCCTATCTTATCCGCACCATCCCCCTGCCTGCAAAACTGAAAGAATCCTTGCGCAAGATTAAGCTTGAAATTGAAAATGAAAAA
>JAAEMC010000273.1 GCA_024225895.1 Desulfobacteraceae bacterium
CCGGGCAGGCATCGATACAGATACAACATGACATGCATAATTTTTTATCAAATTGGGGTTTTTCCCAATCTTTTTTCTTGACCCGATCTGCCAAAATACCAAAATTATCTTCAACAGATTGGGCCGGGCATATCCTGCCGCATGCGCCGCAATCAATGCAGGTCCCAGACAAAATGGTATGATATTCCTTTTTTTCCCCCTCAATGGACTGAGTAGGACAGATACGTTTGCATGAACCGCATCCGGTACATTCCTGTGTTATGAAAAAAGCCATGTGATATCTCCTTTCAACCTTGTGCGGTTTTATTCTTTTCCGATAGTTCTTCCATACTTTTTTCAGACGGAATTCCTGTTTGCTTATCCCATCCAAAAAGATCCCAGTAATCATGCATGGCGGTTTGGACATCCACGGTACGTCCCTTGTTGGCCCCTTTTTTCTGGCTGGGTTGTCCCAGTGCCCGGCTGCTTAATACATTGTCCTTGGGTTTGATGCCGTGGCGGACATTAAACGCCTGTTTTAAAGTCTGGATATTTGCACCGATCTCCATATACTCCTCAGGGGAACGCTTCCATCCCGTAGCCGCATTTAGCCAGTCAAATATCCGGATACGTTTGGCACCGAGGAAAGCCCCGAAAAGGCAGACGCCTGCGCAATTGATGATATTCATATACTTGCTGTTTGCCGCGCCCACTTCAGCATGTTTTATATTGGCTTTATACTTGCTGCTTTTCATATAAAAAGGCGGTATCTTGGGCACGCCCTTTACCGTTTTCCACAACTGGTACATCTCATAATAAAGGCCTGCACCATTGGTATGCCTTCCCGGTGCAGGGTCCACAGTGTAGTGAAGGGCAAACCCCGGGTCATTTCGGGAGTCATGCATGCCTGGTTCCTGGCCCCCTGCATGGATAGCATAGACTTCAGAGCCGCTTCCAATCTTCTTGGCAGCAACTTTAACGCCGTCGGCCAAAAGGTCTCCGATCCCCTCCCGGGCCACCATTTTTTCCACAACAAAGGCAACAGCTTCAGGATCTCCCCAGCGAAGCTCTTTTCCGCCTGTATCCTTTGTGGAGATCAGGCCGTTTTCAAAACACTCAAGGGCAAAGCCTACACAAGCACCCGCAGAGATTGTGTCCATGCCTGCCCTGTTTAAAAGTTCATTTAAATAAAAAATACTGTCAACGTCCTTGTTCATGCAAAAACCACCCAAAGCAAGCACGGTTTCATATTCGGGTTTATGGGTTTGGGCATACTTCCCGTTGGTAAGACAGATACCGCCGCAGCCTAAAGGACAGGAGTAGCAGTGGAACTTCACCTTTTCACATTTTGTAAACACATCCGGGTTGGTGGAATAGCTCTGGGAAATACCCCAGTCCGCGCTTGTGCCTTTCCAGTTCTTGATGGGGGAATCCCCCATTTCCGGTGACAACTGGTTCAAGGAGACAGTGCCCCATTTTGAAAGCAGGATCTTGTACAACAATCCGTCCTGGGTCACGACCGACGGCATAATCCGCATCAGCGCCCCCACAAAAGCCGTCATGGGACCGCTTATAAAGGGAGGCTGAAACTGCACCCACTTGTTGCAGATCCGGCTCAGACGTTTGATCTCATCCCTATTGTGGGTTGTAATCCGTTTATTTCCTGCCAGGACCAGGGCCTTGAGTTGTTTTGACCCCATTACGGCACCCAGGCCGGAACGGGCAGCCATTCTGCCTTTATCTGTTGAAACGCCTGATATCAGGGAAAGCTTCTCTCCGGCAGGACCGATACAGGCGACCTTTGCTTTTTTATTTTTGACTGCATCCAGGAGAAATTCCTCTGTTTGAACGGTGTCCTTGCCCCAAATTTCTGCGGCATCCCGTAATTCACAGGTCTGGTCATCCACATATAAATAAACAGGTTTTTCACTGGCCCCTTTAAAAAAGATGCCGTCATATCCGCACCGTTTGATGGCAGGCGAAAAGGAACCGCCGCAATTGGCCTCCCCCCAGCCGCCGGTGAGCGGCGATTTACCTACAATCATCCAGCGCCCGGTAAACAGGCTGCCGGTTCCGGTGAGAAGGCCACAAAGGAATCCGATCATGTTGTCCGGGCCTAAGGGGTCTGCTTTTTCAGGAATCCTGGTGTTCAGTATAAAAGCACCCAGGCCCATTCCTGCAAGATAGGACTCATATACCTTGTCTGGGATGACCTCTTCTGTGATCTTGCCGGTTGAAAGGTCCACTATTAATATTTTGCCCATGTAACCTTTTCTTGTCATTTTCCCTTATCCTTTCCTGACCTTTGATTGATCAAGTTTCTCTCCCTGCCATGCTGCCGTAAGCACCATGAGACAGTCGTCATATTCCAATGCTTCGGGATTGTAGAAGATGGACCCGTCTCCCAGGGCTGTTCTGGCGATCTCAGGCAATTTACTTTGAGGCACCATTGGATTCTGGTCCCGGTCTGTTATTTCTTTTAAGTTTCTGGCATGGATACCGTTTGTGGCCTCATAAAGTTTCTGATTCATATCCCTTGTGTATTGAACACATTTTTGAGCCCGTTCCTGCCTGGGTGTTGTGGCATAAACTTTTGCACCTGCCAGGGGAAATAAAAGTTCTGCAATCCTGTCCCCGACTTTGTGCATATTATACTCAAGACCATAGGGCAGCAGAATCGACATGCAGGTACCATGGGGAACATGGCATACCGAACCCACCGAGTGTCCCAGGGTGTGAATCATGCCTACCATGGAGTTGGAAAAAGCGATACCGGCCAGGGTAGCTGCCGTTCCCAGGGCAAGTCTGGCATCGCCATCATCCGGGGCCTCCATCACGGCCATAATATTGTTTGAAATCATCTCAATGGCTTCAAGGGCGTGGGCATCACTCAACGGGTTCTTACTCAGGCAAATATAGGCTTCAATGGCATGGGTCATGGCATCCATGGCTGTGGGGGCAGCAATGTGCACAGGCAAAGTCAAAGTCATTCTTGGATCAATAATAGCTGCATCCGGAAGGAGAAAATAAGAGGTAAAGAGCATCTTCCTGTTATTGTCATGGTCTGCGATCACTGCAACCAGGGTCACTTCAGAACCTGTGCCGGCAGTCGTGGGTACGGCGATCAGTGGCTTGAGTTCTCGTTTTAAGGCGCCTGCACCTGTAAACTGCATCAGATCGTCCGCATCTTCAGAGACCACGATATTCACGCCCTTGGCCGTATCCAAAACCGATCCGCCGCCGACGGCAATGATGGAATCACAGGCCTTTTTTTTGTAAATGGATGCGATATGGTTCACCACCTTAAGATCCGAATCCGGGGGTACGTCATCTTCCACAGAGCCGATGGAAATCTTGTCTTCAATTGCATTGATCACTATTGTTGCAAGCCCGGCCTGGCTGACGCCCTTGTCCGTGATGATCATGGGATTCCTGGCGCCCATGGCCTCAAGAAGCCCGGGAATCCTTTCCAGGGTGCCATGTCCTGCAACGGTTTTTACCTTGCAGCAAAATTCGTAATAGCTTGGTATATACATGGTATTTTCCTTATCGCTCCTTTTTATGAAGATGTCATGGACCTGCCGCTCATGGCGTTGTCCAGAATCAGGGCCAGTGCTTTGGATTCAATATCAGTTCTTTTTGACATGGATTCCACAATTCCGGCCAGGTCTTCTTGTTTGAGCCCGGCCTCTTCAAGGGTCCTGGGAACCCTGCCGTTGCTGATACGGAAAAAATCATTGATTATCTCCCGTATAATGAACAGCACCTTACCAAATCTCTGGGTGTCAGGGATTGCGCAATACCGCTCTATTCCGGCAAGGGGCAAAAGTATTCTGCCTGTTTCCCTGTCTTTGCATAAAAATTCCAGTACATATGGAAGAATGATGGCCATACACACCCCTTCCGGGGCGCTGCATTTTTCTGATATCATTTTACCAAGGGGCCTGCAGACCAGGGTATCGCAGTTGGAAATAAGATACCCGTTGATCACCGAGGCCTTGGCCAGGAGGGGCAGGTGCTCCTGATCCTGTGACTGATTATTATTTGGCAAATCGCTTTCCATAATGTTGGGGAGCGCCTCCATGATAACGCCCAGGGCTGTATAAGCATAGGATCGTATCAAAGGGTTATCTTCTTTTGCATAACTTTCCAGGCAGTTCGTGAAAGATCGCAGGGCCTCATTGACCATATCTTCCCATGGTGCCTTGGAAAACATCCTGGGATCAATCACGGCAATGTCCGGCATCAGAAATTGGGAATCATAGGCATATTCAGCAACACAAGCATATCTGGATGTTTCCCTGCCGGTGCAGATACCCGAAGGAATGTAGACCAAAGGCTTTAAGGGGGCGTCGATATTGTCTGTGCCTTTGCATTCCTTTAATGCATGGGGGCCTTTGGAGACGATTATATTCAAGATTTTTGAAAGATCAGCCACAACACCGCCGCCCAGGGCAATAATGGCATCAAACCCTTTGTTGTTATACAGGTCGGTGAGATCGCGAAGGGTGTCAACTAAATTGTCATTCAAAGCATTATCCCAGATACCTAAAATTATTCCACTTTCCTTGAAAGCATCGATCAGGTGAGCGGTAACCCCGCTTTGGGCAACGGCTTTGCTTGTTATTACAAAGGGTTTTTTGGCATCCATGGCACTCAGATCCGAAGGAAGGTGGTCCAGGGCGTTTTTTCCAAAGCCGGTTTTGGTCCGGCAAAGATATTCAAAACTGCTGTTCTCCATCAGGTGTCTCCTCCTTTAAAACCCGGCAATTGCTCTAAGGTTTACCATAAGACGGTTCCAGGTATGCCGTTTCAGGGACCATTTGGGATATCGTTTAATGGCCAGCTTTGCAATAAACTTCGGCAGAAGATAGACCTGTACAATATCCATGATTCTTACAATGCTGCAGGCATGGGGGATATCCCCGTCCACATACAGACGGTCCATGGAATTGGCCACCGGCGTGCTCTCCTGGAAGGTAAAGAGCAAAAACAGGCATTCAATACTCTTCAGGCTCATTTTCATATCAAGCCGGACAGTATCAATTTTGCTGCCCATGTATTTAACAACCCCTTTTTCATTTTTCCCAACAACCATATAAGGTCCGTTGGGAAATGCACCAAGACTAAAGGTAAAGCCGTCGGGCAGTGCATCAAACTCCTGTTTGACCTCATCATCCACCTTTGCTGCTGCCTGGATGGCTTTGCCTACAAACCACAGATTGATGCTCAAGAAAATTCGTTTCAGCAGCTTGCGTCCAGGCTTGATTTCCACAAAATGTTCCATTGCCCTTCCTTTCCGGTTAAAGATAATTATTGGACACCCACACCAGTCGGTCGGCTGGCCGACTGAGCCAAATAGTAAGATAAAATTATCAGGGATGTCAAGTTTATTTTTTCAAAGTAGAATCAGAGAGAATAAGGGCCAGGTCTGCCATCTACGCTGAAATGAAAGCATTTTCCCTTTAATAGCGATGGTTCATGCCATTGGAAAAACAACAATATGATTGAAAATCAGAAGATCAAATACTATTTAATGAAAGAATATTATTTCTCAGGGGGCTTATTTCTTTTCCGGCTGCCCGTGATTTGACAAACAAAACCTTTATTTTAGAATTTGGGGAGAATGGAAAACAATGCAGGAACGCAGATACGATATAGACTGGCTAAGGGTTCTTGCCATGGTGACCATCTTTTTCTTTCACTGCACCCGGCTTTTTGATACAGAAAGCTGGCATTTAAAAAATGGTGAACAAAGCCAGGTTCTCTTCATTTCAGTTCGAGGCCTGGTCTGGCCCTGGGTCATGGAACTTTTCTTTTTATTGTCAGGCATTGGGACATGGTATGCATTCAAGTCAAGATCAGCAGGATCATACATTTGGGAAAGGATCAAGCGGCTTCTCATCCCTCTATATACTGTGGGCCTGTTTGTCCTTCTGCCGATTCAGCACTACTTTGAATTAATAACCAATGAAGGGTATCGCAGCAGCTTCCGGCAATTTATCCCATACTACCTGGATCGTATCAGCCTTCCCGGAATCAGCCAGGCACCCCATCATCTGGTGCCTGTCCCTTTTGCAGGACATTTGTGGTTTCTCCAGTATCTGTTTTTAATCTCACTTGTGAGCCTTCCGCTGATGCTCTATCTAAAATCAGACCAGGGCAGGCGATTTATAAACAAACTTGCTGAATGGTGTTCTATGTCAGGTGGGATATTCCTTTTTATTATACCGCTCTCATTGGTACTCATAATATTTAGAGGAATGTTTGATACGTCCAGAAACTGGGCTGATTTATTCTGGTATATGATCTTTTTTGTCATTGGTTACATAATGGCGGCAGACAAACGATTTACACAAGGTGTCATGCGGCATGGCTGGACCTGCCTTGCACTATGGGTCACAGGTTTTTGCCTTATGGGACTTTTGGTGTTTAAGTTCGGCTATGACCCTTACCCGGGAAAAGAATCTTTTTCAGTGCAGTACTTGCTTTTCCAGATTTTGTGGAGCATTACGAGTTGGAGCGCTGTCGTATTTGTCTTAAGCCTTGGAGCAAAATTTCTCAATAAAAACCATAAAGCACTGAACTATGGCAATGAGGCGGTACTTGCTTTCTATCTTTTTCATCAGACCATTATTCTTTGTGTCGGCTGGTTTGTTATCCGCTGGGATATGGGTATCACACTCAAGTTTCTCATCACCGCTGGAATCTCTTTTCCCTTGATCATCATCTTGTACGAGCTGTTTGTCAGGCGTTTTGACATTGTCCGGTTTTTCTTCGGTATGCGGCCAAAGAGCAAACCATCCTCAGCATCTGAATCACAGCCGCCCAGCGACCCTGGGTAAGCAGCCAATTCAAACAAAACATATTATTTGAGAACTGCAATATCACCCTGGATTTTTTATTTGCCGGCCAAAAAAGTCAATGCATCCTGCCGCTCTTTTTTGGAAAGTTTTCCCAGACGGACTGCCTCTTCATAAAAGCGTTCAAGATCACCGTTACACTTTTTAAGCAGTGCTTGAAACGCGGGTACATAACCGTGGTAAGTTGAAAGCAGTGCAAACCGTGCATTGTTCATCTCTTTTGAAAACCAATGATCAAACCGTTTAAATGATTGATCCCCTTTTTTTAAATCGCTGTATTTTTGCTTTAGTTCAGAGAAGACCGCCTGCTTTTGAAGACGCTTTTGATCCTTGGAAAGAGAGCTGTCGTAAAGTTTGTGTAGCTCTTTGGCCGTACCCATCAGCAGATCGATAAAGACCTGGTATTGTGCTTTGCTTTTTAAATAGTGATCCATGGCTTCAGGATCTTTTTGAGCCTTAAACCAGAGATGAAGCCCATGTTCTGCAACCATCTCAGCAAATGACTCATTAAAACTGGTATCGCCTTTTACATATAATTTCTGGTGTGCAAGCTCATGAAAAATCAATGAGCCAAGCTCTGCCTGGGGCCAGTGGATAAAACTGCTTAACAGCGGGTCGTCAAACCATCCCAATGTTGAATAGGCAGGTACGGAACTGATATTAACATCGTATCCTTTTTCCCTCAATTTTTTTGCGAATGATTCTGCCTTTTTCAGGGTATAAAAACCGCGGTAAGAAAGCCGTCCTGCAAAAAGAAAATCCCAGGCAACCGGTTCCAGCGACAATTCAGGGGTGGCCAGAACGTTCCACATCAGATAGGGCCGTTTCAAGTCTGTATAGGTGGTATAGCTGTCATTATCCGGCAGCAGCAATTGCCTGGATGCAAAGGAACGAATCTTTTGGGTAAGGATCAGCTTTCCTTTTAAATCTTTAGGTGTATCCGGCATATTAATAATCGTTTCAACAGGTTCCCTGTCATTGATCAGTTTGAGATGATGGTACGAAACATGGGCATAATAAGAAGGGGAAACACATCCGGCAATAAGCAAACATCCGGTCAGAACAACGCCAATAATTAATTTTTTCAGTATCAGATACACATCTTCTCCTCCTGGTTGATTTTCATAACATCAATTTTTTTTTAAATGATAGCTTTTTTTTAAAAGGCCTGCCAATAAAAACTAGTTACTTTTTTAATTCCGATTTATTGTTATATTTGGTTATTTTTAGTTAATATAAATACAATATGAGATATTATTGACAAATACGGACCAATATTATAACCGTTGTCACTGTTAAAGAATTTTCTGTCTACACAAAGAAAGCGGTCAAGCTTTCCTTA
>JAAEMC010000274.1 GCA_024225895.1 Desulfobacteraceae bacterium
TAGATTAATGGAATCGCCTTTGAGCAAATCGATTGTGGTATCAAGAGAATCTTAGGAATCGTTACAAAACAACTTGATCTAAATTGTTTCCAAAACCCCTTAAAAGACTGGGTATTTTGAAAACAAAAGTTCAAGTAATTTTGGATCCGATCCTTAGCCACATATGATAGAAACAGGTACCGTAGTATCGGAATATATTTTTGCGATTTGCTATAACAGCTAAAAAACCACCTGGCAAACCCAAGAAAGGAAAAAGAAATGAGCAGAGCTTACACACTTTTATTTGATGATTATGCAGACTGGGAACTTGGACATATTCTTGCTGAAATTAGACGTTTCTCAAAAATAGATGTGGTTACTGTAGGTTTTTCGGATAAGCCTGTTACCTCCATGGGCGGGCTGCGGGTTATTCCGGATAAAACCATATCACAAGTTGACATTGAAGATGTACTGATTTTCATAATTCCAGGGGGATATTTGTGGGAAGGCGACTATCCAAGAGATGTAATTGATCCTTTTTTACATCGGCTGGAAGAAGCTAAAATACCAGTGGCAGCTATATGTGCAGGCACCATAACTTTGGCCAATGCAGGATTGCTGAAAAACCGGAAGCACACTAGCAATTCACCATCCTATCTATCGAAGATCAATCCGGAGTATTCAGCAAAAGCCAATTATGTTGAGGCATTGGCAACAAAAGATCAGCACATCATCACTGCAAGCGGTTTGGGTTCCATTGAATTTACCATGGAAATATTTGATGAGCTAGGGCTGGTGACCCCTGAAATGATGAAAACATGGTATGATGCATTTAAAAATGGAATATATCCTGAGGAAATTCCAACCGACATAAATCATGATTAATGTTCGGGGGCAGGCACCAGCCAGAGGTCAGGGGACAGGGGTCACATTGCTTTGTTGTCAACTCATGTGGTTTTGGATGTAATACAAAACGTAACACAACGGTGGTTTGTTGCATCACCTTCCGGCAGAACATTGTCATGGAATTCGATATGCTCAAAGCGGTTTTTAGATAAAATGGCCGATAAATCTTCATGGGAAAAAAAGTGAGTCCAAAACCGGTAGACATCGCAATTATCTTCATCAATAACGCAATGCTGATATAAAACCACTTTATTTTCAGGATAATAAAATGAGTCTGAAAGAGCCAGGTACGGATTTTCTCTCCAAAAGCCCTTTTCAGAGATTTCCCAGCTTTTTTCACTCATCATCTGATCGATATTTTTATCATTTAATACATCAAAAAGAAAAGTTCCACCAGGTTTCAGGGCCCGGTGAATATTAGAAAGCAATCTGGATCTGTCATCGGGTGTCAGAACACCAAAATCGGTAAAAATAAGAATCACCAGATCAAATTTTTCCTGATCATCAAGTTCCAGGTAATTCTGCTGCCGGTACTCAATATCAAGGTTATCTGCTTTTGCCGTTTTTGCAGCATATTTGATGGAATGCTTTGAAAAATCAACACCCGTTACCTGGTGCCCCTTTTTTGCCAGTAATTGTGAATACAAACCAGGGCCGCATCCCAGATCCAGGATCTTTAATTTACGCTTTCCAGCCTTATCCAATATCCATTCCACTGTTGAGTCAATGGTCTTCTTCTTTCTACTGGCAAGGTCGAGATCCGGGTTTAAGTGGACATCCAAAAGCTGTTTTGAAATATATGAATCTGTCCACATCATTGCGGTTCCTTTTTGATAAAGTTCCGGCTTTTGAGGCAGATTTATTATGTCTTTGACTTTTAGCATGATATTTCTCCTTAACTGCTGCGAAATAATACATTTCACCACAGATTTAGAATAGATTTTGTTAATTAAATAAA
>JAAEMC010000275.1 GCA_024225895.1 Desulfobacteraceae bacterium
ACCGCAGCAAAGCGATGTCTGAATTGGCCTGGATATCTTTTCCATCGAAAAGCAGGCCGATATTGACGGCATTTTTTGTTGTCCCATCCTGTGCAAATAACGGAAATGACAATGATAACAACAGCAGGGTAATGATCAAGGCTATATATATCTTATCATTACCTGGGAAAGGGCATTGTGTTTTCTCCATTCTTATATTCCATTTTTAAAACGGGTTGGTTGCAAAAAAAATCAAAAAGAAAGTCTTATATAAGTAACATACGAGAATCCGGACTGTCAATTTTTAAAGGTATGTCCCAAGGTAAACGCATATAACACCAGCATGAAATTTAATTTTATAATTTACGGAAACCATAAAACATTTGTACCAAATGCTTTACGGTACTTATGCAAATCAAAGACTTCACTCGCGTTTACCTTTAAATCGTAACTGCTTTAAATCATTAATGTGAAAAAGTTATAAGCGATGGCGATGGGGTATAACCCACGGTGATTGAAAAAAGAAGATGACATCTTGAATCGGATACTTCATCCATGATTCAGGATGTCATCCCATGGAATTTTTTGAAGTCAGATACCGTTACGCCGGGCCGCAACCCTTTCCTGGCTGAGTGATAAAGGAAGCATGCGGCTCTTGTTTTTTAGTGGGACTTTTAGGGGTGTCATCCTGCCGGAGGGCTGTCAACCTTTGCGCCAACTGCATTGTTGTTTGTATTTCTGATTTTTGGAAATCTGTCATGGGAATCTCCTTAATTAAAATTTCAGGTGAGTTACGAAAAAAGGGATCTTTGAAATTTTTAACATGTTGTTCTTTGAGTTGTCAAAACTAAAAATAAAATGTCTTGCCAATATATATTCCAATATTTATACATAGCGCTATGTCAGAGAGAAATAATCAAGCTTTGCCGCCCGTTGAAAACAAATTCTATGGGTGGTGGATCGTCTTTGCCGGTTTTATTATACTTTTTGTTACCTCGGGGATCGGTTTTTATAGTCACAGCGTCATCCTGGATCCTTTGCGGGAATTGCATGCCTGGTCAAAAGGCACTGTTTCTGCTGCAGTTACTCTTTTCTTTTTTGCCAACGGAATTACAGGCCTTGTCCTCGGACGGTGGATAGATCGATACGGTCCCAAATGGTTTCTTATTTTAGGCTCAATGATTTTCGGTGCTGCTCTTTACACCCTGACACGAATTAATAATCTGCCCCAGCTTTTTGCCGTCTACCTGATGATGTCTTTCGGGTATTGTTCATCTGCCCTGATTCCGGTCAATACACTGATCACCAACTGGTTTATACGAAAACGCGGCCTTGCCATGAGTATTGCGAATACAGGCCTCAGTGTCGGAGGGATGATTCTTGTCCCCTTGAGCAGTTATTTAATTCTCCATCTTGGTTTGGACCGGACACTTCTGATTCTGGGCAGTATTTATATGCTGGTCATCATTCCCATCACCTTGATTTTTATTCAGCATCGGCCATCGGATATCAACCAGTATCCGGACGGTTTGTCACAACAAGATGAACCAACAACCCGGGATCGCAAATTAGGGAAGAACCAGATGAATGTCTGGTCCCGGAAACAGGCCATGAAAACAATGGCATTCTGGTCCATTGCGCTGGCATTTATGCTGGCCCTTGCCGGCCAGATAGCCTACCTTGTACATCAGGTTTCATTTCTTTCCCAGTATCTCGGTCTCCAGAAAGCCGCTTCTACAGTTAGTATAACAGCAGGTGCCAGTATCGTTGGCAGACTTGTGTTGGGGCGGTTTGTCGATTCCTGGGACAATCGGTATGTCATTATGTCATGTGTGATTTTCCAGGGAATAGCGGTTATCACCCTGGCTTTTTACAACAATATTGTTATCCTTTATCTGTGTACCTTTATTTTTGGATTGACCATGGGGCCGTTGCTGATGATGCAGTCCCTGATCATAGGAGAGTGTTTCGGCATCCCGTCTTTTGCCGCCGTCTCAGGCGCCATTGGATTGATTACCATTACCGGTGCCGCTTTTGGGCCGGTAATTGCCGGAATTGTATTTGATATGACCCAGAGCTATCAATGGTCATTTATGCTGTTTGCCTCTGCCAGTTTTCTATCGGCCGGAATTATATATTTTGCCAGACCACCTGCCTTAAAGTGAATTGGGCAACAGCCCGTCAAGATGTGACACCGTATCCTCATTTTTTGTTCCATGTAGCACTCTTGTAGCAGTAAATATTTTTTTATAAGTGTAACTGTAGCAGGGCAAGCAATCACAGAAATTCTGGCAGGTAACCCTCGGGATTTGTTTTTAATTTCGTTTGCAAATTTGCCTCGTTTATGATTTTTGCTTAGAATAATTGCTAGATTCAAACAGTATGGTTCGATATATTTATTGGTCAGCAAAAAACACCTGATTACGCCCGTTATCTTTGGCTCTATATAATGCAGCATCGGCTGAGGTAAGCATTGCATCTGCTGTTTCATATATTCTATTATTTGTGACACCGATACTGATCGTAATGCCTACTTCAACTGATTTTGTGATAATTTTATGATCGGCTATTGCAGCTCTTACTCTCTCGTAAATGTCCTTCTCAACCGATCTGGACGAATCGGGCACAATTAATAGGAACTCCTCACCACCGTATCGGCCTAATAGATCATAGGGCCGAAGAATATTCTGGACAGATTTAACAAACCCACATAAGACATCATCGCCCACGTGGTGTCCAAATGTGTCATTGACATGCTTAAAGTGATCAATGTCACAGAGCCCTATGCTTAGCGGCGAATTCTTCCTCTTAGCACGAATCAACTCCTTCTTCAGATTCTCTATAATAGCACGCCGGTTTGGGGCCCCGGTTAAAAAATCGTGTGTGGCTTTATGCTTCAGTTTCAAGTTTAATAATTTCAATTCTTCCTTAGCTTGCTTCTGTTCAGTGATATCTGTTAAAATCACAACAAAATTTAATATCTCACCCTTCAGATTCTTGATGCAAGATGCACTCACAATGACAGCAATACTGCTACCATGCTTTGTTAAACGTTTAGTCTCAAATTGTACTTTATTCATAGAACCAAATAGTTCTTTCAATTTTTCAGAGGTTCTCTTCTTCTGGTCATCTGGGACAAATGGGATACGTTTACCTTTTAATTCGTCTATAGACCATCCGAATAAATCGACAAAGG
>JAAEMC010000276.1 GCA_024225895.1 Desulfobacteraceae bacterium
CACCCCGAAAAGTGCTGATGATGTGACACAAATAGAGCAGCTCTTTGGAAAAATTGTGGCTGTTTCTAAAAATTTCACAGTGGAAACGTTCATGCGAAAGAACTTTCCCAAGGTGAACCTTCTAGCAGTAGAAGATAGTACCCAGGCCCTGGAAGCTGTGGAAAACAAAAAAGCCGATGCTGCTGTCGAAATCAAATCGGTTGCCCAGTATCTGATCAAACGCCATGCATTCAATAATATAAAGCTTTCAGGGCCCTTAACTATCTCTGGCATATCCAGTACCGGGGCCATGGTGTATTTTGTCCGAAAAGACTGGCCTATTTTATCTACAATGCTCAATAAAGGACTCCGAAGCATCACACCCGGAGAGATGAAAGCCATAGAAGACAAATGGTTGTTAAGCTTGAAAAAACAAAATGAAAACAGACTGAAATTAACCCAAGAGGAACGCTCCTTCATTAAAGACCATCCTGTTATCCGCGTTTCCAATGAAACAGATTATCCCCCCTTTGATTTTAATATTGGAAAGGAACCCAAAGGCTTCAGCATAGATCTTGTAAAACTCATTGCCCAACGGATCGGAATTGAAGTTGAATTTATTAGTGGATATACATGGGAACAATTAATGGACCTTTTTAAACAAAGGAAAATTGATGTCATCCATCCTGTAAACAAAACCGAACAAAGAAAAAAGTTCAGCCTTTCTTCTTCCCCTTTCTATATTGGCAAAACTTTATTTTTCATCCGCAAAGACCACCCGGAGATAAAAAGCATAACAGATTTGTACAATAAAACAGTGGCTCTCCCTAAAGGGTGGAGTTCAATTGAATACCTGAAAACCTACCACCCGCAAATCAATATTTTAAGCGTTGACAGTTTACCCAAGGCGCTGGAGGCAGTGGATCAGGGTTTGGCAGATGCTGGTTTTGAAAACAGTGCCGTTGCCAGATATCTTATTAAAAAGCACATGTTCACTGAACTTAAATTCTCCGGGCGGCTTAAGGATGACAAACAGGTATCGCCTAAAGGATTTCATTTTATGATCCGAAAAGACTGGCCTTTATTGCACCAACTCTTTGAAAAGGCATTGTTCGATATCTCTTTTGAACAGATGCAAAAAATCGAAAAAAAATGGCTTACTCTTGATCCAGATAAGAAAGATCTGCCCCTAACGATAAAAGAACGAAGCTATTTACAAAAGAGAAACGACATTATCATGGGGGTTGATCCAGACTGGATGCCCTTTGAAAAAATAGATAAAAATGGCCGGTATCAAGGCATGGGTGCAGATTTTATCAATTTGATCCAATCACGAATTGATAAAAAAATTATTCTTGCTCCAACCCAAAGCTGGGAAGAGACGCTTACATTGGCCAAAACCCGGCACTGCGATATTATTTCTTTAGCAATGGAAACCCCCAGCCGCAAAGAATTTATGCGTTTTACCGATCCCATCATGCGATACCCCTTAGTAATTGCCACAAAAAGTAATGAAGTATTTATCGCCCGAATTGAACCCTTTCTTGACAGGGCATTTGGCATTGTAAAAGGATATGCCCACATTGAAATTCTTAAATCCCAATATCCCGGCATCCGGATCATTGAAGTAAACTCCGTGACCGATGGTCTTAACAGGGTTCACAAGGGTGAATTTTTGGGATTCATAGACAGCATGCCTGTCATTGGCTATCACATCCAAAAAACCGGGGGATATGATCTGAAAATTGCCGGCAGGCTGGATATAGAGTGGTCTATGTCCATTGCCGTAAGAAATGATGATCCCCAACTCTGGAATATTTTTCAAAAAGCTGTCCAATCCATCACAGATAAAGAACGGCAGCAGATTTATAGCAAATGGATCTCTGTCAGATTTGAACAACAGGCAGATTATTCTTTATTCTGGAAAATTCTGGGCAGTGTTGTGCTCGTCCTTATCATTATTTTCTTCTGGAACCGGCGCCTGGCTGCTTTAAACCGCAGAATACAGATGGCCAACAATTTCAAGAGTGAATTTTTAGCCAACATGAGCCATGAAATCAGAACTCCCATGAATGCCATAATTGGGTTTACAGAACTCTCTCTTCGTACTGATCTTACACAAAAGCAACAGGGATACTTAACCCTGATCAAGGAATCCAGTGATTCCCTGCTGGTTATCATCAATGATATTCTTGATTTTTCCAAAATAGAAGCTGGAAAACTATCCATTGAAGCAGTTGAATTCTCCATGGAAGATGTGGTTAAAAATGTTGCGGATCTAATCGGAATCAAAGCTGAGAAAAAAGGCCTTGAACTTCTATTGGATATCAAGAGCAATGTACCGGATCGATTTATCGGCGATCCCTTGCGCATCGGCCAGATCATATTAAATTTTGCCAATAATGCCGTAAAGTTTACCGAATCCGGTCAGGTTGTCATCTCCATTGATTGCAGGTCCCTGGGATCGAAGGAAAAAATTCTTTTGAATGTCATGGTCTGCGACACCGGTATCGGCATGAGTAAAAAGCAGCAAGCCAAGCTTTTCCGCTCTTTTTCCCAGGCTGACAGCTCTACTACGCGCAAATATGGGGGAACCGGATTGGGTTTGACCATATGTAAACGCCTGGTTGAAATGATGAACGGTGAAATTAGGGTGGAAAGCAATCCGGACGAGGGCAGCATTTTTTCCTTTTCCATTGCCCTTCCGACAGCCCGGGATCCCAATGGTGAAAAGATGAGGTTTCCCCGGGATCTCAGGGGCATCCGGGTTATGGTTGTGGATGACAATGAAGCATCCAGAAACATTTTAACAGATACCCTCACCTCTTTCTCTTTCCAGGTTTCCCAGGCAGATTCCGGTAATAATGCCATCATAAAAATGGAACATTCGACAGATGATCCCCCTTATCACCTCATCCTCATGGATTGGAAAATGCCGGGGATGGACGGCCTTGAAACTGCCCGACTCATACGTGCCAACCCCAAACTAAAAAATATTCCAGCCATTTTAATGATCACGGCCTATGGCAGCGAAGAACTCAAACAAAAATGTGAAAATATAAATCTGGAAGGTTTTTTAAATAAACCGGTCAGCCGCTCTACATTGTTTGACTCGATTATGGAAACCTTAGGCCAAAAAATCGGTGACAAGTCCCGTCTGCTGAAATCACCGCCAGATAAAATAAAGGGAATGGACAGGATCAGGGGGGCCAGGATCCTGCTTGTAGAGGATAATGAAATTAATCAGCAGGTTGCCACAGAGCTTATTGAGAGTGAAGGTTTTTTGGTTGTGATCGCGGAAAACGGCAAAAAGGCCATTGAAATATTGGAAAAAGAGGATAAGAAGAATAGGACCTTTGATGCTATTTTAATGGATATTCAGATGCCGGTTATGGATGGATATGCCGCCACAAGAGAAATCCGGACAATGAATGATTCCATAAGCAAAATTCCCATTATAACCATGACTGCCCATGCCATGAGAGGAGAAAAGGACAAATGTCTTGAAATAGGGATGAACGATTTTGTCAGCAAACCTATTAACCCACCGACCTTGTTTTCAAAACTGGTTAAATGGATTGAACCAAAGACACGGCAGATTCCTGTCCAAAAAACTGAGAAAAAAGCAATAAACCAGGAAGACAAATTAATACTGAATGGTATTGATACAAACGCAGGGATTGCAAAAGTGGGCGGGAACACCACTATTTATCAAAAGATACTTATTAAATTCCACCAGAA
>JAAEMC010000277.1 GCA_024225895.1 Desulfobacteraceae bacterium
AGTTCTCTTTCAGCCGGGTCTGCATACTGGCACTCTGCAAGTTTTCCGGGCAAAGATGAATCCAATAAAGTTCCCTTTTTACGGGCAAGTTCACGAGCTCTTTTTGCTGCATCCCTGGCCCTTGCCGCATCCACGGCCTTGGCCAATATTTTCTTTGTAACAACTGGGTTTTCTTCAAAAAAGTGACCCAGCTTTTCATTGAGCAATGATTCAACAATCCCTTTGATTTCATTATTACCCAGCTTGGTTTTGGTTTGCCCCTCAAACTGGGGCTCCATCAATTTCACAGAAATAATCACGGCCAGACCCTCTCTCATGTCATCACCGCTGATTTTAATATTCTGTTTATTTTTCGGCAGGTTTCCTGCAGATGCATAACTATTCAACGTCCGAGTCAGTGCCCCTTTAAACCCGGACACGTGAAATCCCCCTTCAATGGTTCTGATATTGTTGGCAAAGGAAAAGAGTTTTTCCTTGAACGTGTCATTGTATTGAATGGCTACCTCTATCTGAACATCCTTTTTATCCCCTTCAATATGTATCGGATCATGTAAGGGTGTACATGACCGGTTCAAATATTCCACAAATGATACGATCCCGCCTTCATAGTAAAAATTATCCTGTTCAGCAGACCGTTCGTCCTTTAGAATAATCCTTAAACCCTTGTTGAGAAATGCCAGTTCCCTCATTCTTCTTTGAAGGGTTGAATAAATAAATTCATTTTGATTCATTATTTCAAAATCAGGTGTAAATTTTATTTTTGTTCCCTGTTTTTCAGTATCACCCGTTACTTTCAGGTCGCATAATTTTTCGCCTTTAGAATAGTCCTGGTAATGGATTTTGCCATTTTTATATACTTCCATGACAAGATGCCCGGAAAGCGCATTCACAACTGAGATACCCACACCATGAAGTCCGCCTGATACTTTGTAGGAGTCCTTATCAAATTTACCGCCGGCATGAAGTTTAGTCATAACCACTTCACAGGCCGGCCGGTTCTCAGTTTCATGCATTTCAACAGGGATCCCCCTGCCGTTATCTTCCACACTGACGCTCATATCGGTATGAATGATGATATTGATGGTATCGCAATACCCTGCCATTGCTTCATCAATACTGTTGTCCACCACTTCGTATACCAGGTGATGAAGGCCTTCTAAGTCCACATTGCCAATATACATTGACGGACGTTTGCGGACTGCTTCAAGACCTTCTAAAATTTTTATACTATCAGCACTATACTCTTTTGTTATTTCATTATTTTTCATGATATATGCATCGCCATTATTACACAAACAAGTTTATCGTCATCCAGGCTTTTAATTATACAGGGGCTTTTGCTGTCCTTTATGAGAACATTGACAATACTGCTTTCAAAAATATTGAGCGCATCCATAAAATATCTCGGATTAAATGCGCTTTTGATCTCTTCATTGTCATAGCCGATCATCAGCCTTTCTTTTGATTCACCAATTTCCGGGTTGGATATGGTGACAACAAGTTCATTTTTTTTAAAATTTAAAATTACACTCTTATAATCATCAGAGGTCAAAATAGAGACCCGTTTCATCATGGTTAAAAACATGGTTTTATCCATTTCAACCGGCAGCATGTCATCATAGTTGAGAACCGGTTTATAGTCAGGATATTCACCATCCAAAAGCTTTATCATAATGTATTCATTGTTTTTGATAAATACAAAATGATTGTCTTTTATGCCTACCTGTATGGCAGTTTTTTCATTGTCAATAAACTTACCTAATTCCGATAATCCTTTCTTGGGGATAATAACACTCTCATCTGGCAGGTTCAATTCTCCTTTAAACTGTGCATCATAACAATGGAGACGTCTGGAATCCGTGGAGACAATTCTTAATTTATCGCCTTGATCCCCACTGATTTTTTCTATGAGTGCTCCCAGTACATAAATCCGTTTTTCTTCACCGGAAAAACTGATAATGGAAGATATTTCCACCATCTTTTTCAGATCTTTGGAATTGATTTCAATGAAATTCACATTTTCAATTACTGGTGTTTCAGGAAAATTTTCATGATCAGATGAAACAATATGGTAAAGACTGTCATCCTTTCCGATTTCCACCCATCTGTTTTCAACCTCATTCACCAGGATTTCCGTATCTGGATACTCCCTGATGATTTCAAAAAATTTTTTTGAGTTGATGGATAAAATACCTTCTGATTCAACATGGGCATCATAGGTTCCAGAAAAAACCGTTTCAAGATCATTTGCAGTGATGGTGATTTTGGATCCCATTGCTTTGAT
>JAAEMC010000278.1 GCA_024225895.1 Desulfobacteraceae bacterium
ATGCTTTCTTTTTCCTGAATTTTTAAAGCGGTAAAATAAATGAAAACATCTGTGAAAAAAGTAACCATTCTGGCAAGTTACAATTCCATGGCCAGTACTATTTTCGGTCCCATGGATATTTTAAACCAGGCAGGGCGTCTCTGGAACCGGGTCATCAAATCTCCCCAAAAGCCTTATTTTGATGTGGCAGTTGCCTCGGCAGACGGCCAGCCCGTGAAATGCCTGAACAATGTGTTTATCAAGCCCCACTGCAGCATCGAGGATATTGATAATACCGATCTGATCGTCATTGCGTCGACCACCTATATTGATGAAATACTTGAAAAGAACCCAAAAGTCGTTTCCTGGATTCAGCGGCAATACAATAAGGGAGCTCATGTGGCCAGTGTCTGCACCGGTGCTTTTTTACTGGCTGAGACCGGTCTGCTCAATGGGAAGTCAGCCACCCTGCACTGGGGATTTGTCAAAAGATTTGAGAAAAGATATCCACAGGTGAAACTTCAGCAGGATCAGATGTTCATTGACCAGGGAAGACTTTATTGCTCAGCAGGTTCCAATGCCGGCCTGGACCTGTCCCTTTATCTTGTGGAAAAATTCTGCGGCCGGACGGCTGCCATAGAATCGGCCAAAACCATGGTTTTGGACCTGGGACGCAACATTCAGATTCCCTATGCTTGTTTTTTAATTTCAAGGGACCATGGCGATACATTGATAACCAAGGCCCAGGAGTGGCTTGAAGGGCATCACACCCAATCAATTGATTACGACTGGCTGGCAAACAAATTCAGAATGAGCCGCCGCTCTTTGGAACGCCGTTTTAAACAGGCCACAGGGGCTACTCCCTTGGCTTATTTGCAGCAATTACGGGTGGAAACCGCCAAGCGTCTGCTCGAAGAGGGGACAAAAACCTTCAGCGAAATTACATATCAGGTAGGGTATGAAGATATCTCTTTTTTCAGAAAAATATTTGTCCGGCTCACAGGACTTCGTCCAAAAGAATACCAGCAGCGATTTGCCGGTTATGCTGGGTGAACGCTAACCCGATATCCGGGCTAAGAAAAAGCCGGCAAATAAAAGGGGGATTGCAAACCAAATTTCTCCTTTTTAATTTGATGTAAAACAATCCAGCCGGAACAATCTGCAGGCATCATGCCTGGCCATATCTGCAATATCGTAAGACTAATTAATAATAACGATCACCACCTGAAATTATTTTGCACCCGCAGCTATAAAATATCTACTTGACACCTATTTATAGTATACGGTATACGGTATACAATTATCAAAGGCCACCGAATTCGTCTTGTATCTTATCGAGGCCGTAACAGTGTTATGACAACACGTATAAGGACACAGGAACATGAAAGAGAAAACACACCAAAACGAATTGGAAAGATTGAAGACCCTTCAGCAACGAGCAGCCATGGGCGGGGGCGAAAAAGCCATTGAACGCCACACAGGGAAGGGGAAACTAACAGCCAGACAGCGGCTTGATTTGTTGTTTGACAAAGACACCTTTATTGAACTCAATGACCTGGCTGAAAGCCAGTGTGTTGATTTCGGTATGCAGGAAAGAAAAGTACCTGGTGATGGTGTGGTGACAGGCTATGGTATGGTGGATGGCCGTCTGACCTTTGCCTATGCCCAGGATGCAACTGTTTTAGGGGGCTCTGTAGGGACTATTCACGGTCAGAAGATTTGCAGAATCATGGATGAAGCACTTAAGGTCAAAGCCCCTATGATCTGTCTGAATGATTCCGGCGGTGGCCGCCTGCATGAAGGCTTTTTTGCATCCAAGGGGGTTGCCGGGATGTTTTTCAGGAACACGGCAGCTTCAGGCGTTATCCCCCAGATTTCGTGTATCATGGGTTCCTGTGCCGGGGTGTCGGTCTATTCTCCGGCGCTCACCGATTTTATAATTATGGTGGAAAAGCAAAGCCACATGGTCATCACCGGTCCCAAGGTGATCAATGAGGTCACAGGAGAAGACGTCACTTTAGAAGAGCTGGGCGGTGCAAAAGTTCATTCCGAAGTTACGGGCCAGGCCCATTTTGTTGCAAAATCAGACGAGCAAAGCATTGAATTGATTAAATATTTGCTGGGATTTTTACCGGCCAACCATGAAGAAGACCCGCCAGTATACAGTTGCAATGATGATCCGCAACGCAAAAATGACGTGTTGGAAGAAATTGTCCCGGCAGACTTCAAAAAAGCCTATGACATGCACAAGGTGATCGCAGAAGTGGTGGATGACGGCAATTTTTTAGAGATCCTGCCTAAATTTGCTTCCAATATCATAACAGGGCTGGCGCGGCTTGAAGGCAAAACCGTCGGCATTGTCGGCAACCAACCTTCAGTTATGGCAGGATGTCTGGATTACAATTCTTCGGATAAGGCAGCACGATTTATCAGGTTCTGCGATTCATTTAATATTCCTCTGGTGAATCTTGTGGATGTGCCGGGTTATTTTCCGGGAGTTACCCAGGAACATGCCGGGATTATCCGCCATGGTGCAAAAATGCTTTATGCCTATGCAGAGGCGACGGTTCCCAAGATCACACTGGCATTGAGAAAGGAATACGGCGGCGCTGTCATGGCCATGTGCTGTTCCGGTATGGGTGTGGATTTAATGATGGCCTGGCCTGTGGCACAGCTTGTGGTTCTGGATACTACGGCAGCCATCAATATTATTTACAGAAAACAGATCATGGCAGCCGAAGATCCGGCAGCGTTGCGCAACGAACAGATCGAAGCTTATGATTACAAATATTCCAATCCCTTTCATGCCGCATCCAATATGCTGGTAGACAGGATTATCGAACCCAGAGAGACCCGCAGCCAGATTATCATGGGGTTGCGGATGCTGGAAAATAAAAAAAGGCCGGAACCTTTCCGGCGCCACGGCAATATCCCATTGTAACATCATGGCAGCAAGTCCAAGGCCATTGACCCTTTTGTAACGATTAATTTTGGAGGCAAGTTTAAATGGATTTTTTACTCACAAAAGAACAGCAACAGATTCAAAAAGCAGCCCGTGAATTTGCGCGGGGGGAATTCCCCGCTGTGGCAAGAGAATATGATCTGAACGAGACCTTTCCCGAAGATATTCTAAACAAAGCCAGGGAACTGGATCTTGTCGGTCTTTTTATCCCGGAAAAATTCGG
>JAAEMC010000279.1 GCA_024225895.1 Desulfobacteraceae bacterium
CTTTTCATTGATTTTCCAGCTTTGATTGAAAAATACCGTGATCAGGCTGACAATCATAAAAGAAACCGTATTTACACTGCCGGAATAAACGCTGATGGCCTGCCATGATTCAGTATTGGATGTTAAAATTAAAAATTGCCGCAATATATGGCCAAAGGATCTGGAAACAGCAAAAATAGTAAACCCGGTACTGATCCAGAGCAGGTAAAGAAAGACTGCATTATCAGGGTCCATTTCCCGCAATGATTTTGCCTTGAAAAGTGCGAAGATTGCTATTACGCCCATAGCCACTGAGCCCAGCACATCTACGGCAAGTATGGGAAGATAGGACACTGTCATGTCAGATTCTGCTTTGCTGTTTCCCGTTTTTGATTTTCCACAAGTCTGGAAAGCCCGGAAAAGAAAAAGAGCATGGCCGGCACACATAAAAGGTGGTCCATTTTAAGCACATAATACAGCAATGCCAGAAGCGGTGAATCACTCTGGGTAACAATTCGCATACTGCCAAAGGAGATATCTTCAAATTTGACGGCATGGATCTGGTTGTCAAAAAAATGAGCAAAAACCGCGTCCAGATTCCAGAGGATGAAAAAGAAGGCGGAAATCTGGATAAGGCGCCATCCTTTTTGCCTGTCCAATCCTTTACCTTTGATAGTGAACATTAATACCAGCATGGAGATTAAAAAGAAGATATGGCCGATCTGGTGGGTGATAATGCCTTCTGCGCTGGCATGAAGCTGGGTGGCAAACACGATTCCCGGCAGCAGGATAATGGTGGCAATCATTACCGTAAGTATGCGCATGAAAATTTTTTTAAATCTAGGCGAAACCGTTTTCTTTATCTCCTTTTTTTAAAATTATATTTAAAACCGAATAAATAATAAAAGAAAAGACCAGGCAGATAACAAACCAGAATAAAGAGCTGATATTCATCTGGTGGCTTTGCCCAAAAGAGAGAGAAAGAACCCATTTGTGTCCGAACCGGTCAAAAAGGGTTTGGGGCGTATATACTTTTGACACATACGCAACCATCAGCAATATGGGTAGAATATTGGTGATCATATTCTTTAA
>JAAEMC010000280.1 GCA_024225895.1 Desulfobacteraceae bacterium
GGTCAGGTCTTGAAATATCATATAAGAATCAGATCAGGAATAAAATATGATATCACAAAGCCCGAGCCCTTTTTTTGTTTTCATTTGCAACTTCCCATCAGAAGTCTGTTCTTCGGGGTAATGTCATCGGGAATGGTCTGGGTACGGACTATATATCCTGCTGCTTCGAGTCTAAAAGCCCTTTTCACATCAACGGCTAAAGTGCCTTCCATCCAGGCAGCAATACTTTTTATATCCGATGTTTTTAAATCGTGGCAGCAGGGCAGCACTGCCACCCGGGCTTTTTGCTCTATGGCTTTATCCAGAACCAGATCGGTAAGACTGCCGCAGGCATGGGCGGATACGATCAGATCACCTGGTTTGACTTTGATGTCCTCGATGGCCATTTGTCTGTATGCCACCTTGTCTTTTAATTTGGGCCAGGCATCGACCAAGGAGAGGCTCAGCTTTTCAGCACTTAAGGGAATGCTGCTGTCTATTGCCAAAGCAGATGGGGAGCTTTGATCCAGGATCAGCATGATGTGGGCTAAAAGCCCATGGCCGCATGCCATATCCACTACCCGGCCGCCCCGGTAAAAACGCCGGATCCGTTTGGCCATCTCCCATGCCTCATATAGCTCTTTTCTGGGAAGAACCCCTGCCGAACAAACAGCCCTGGCAATTTTGTCAAACAGGGAATCAGATTTAAATAAACCTGCCTGGTTTGGCGTGAGCCTGTTTTTGGATGATCTTTTCATAGTAAGAACAAATTAAAACCCTAAAGATCTGAATATTAAACTTGTCAATATGTATTATCAGGTTAGGATTTGTTTTACACGGCCCACCACGCCTGATTCAAGCCGCACCTTGATTCCGTGGGGATGGGTCTTGGAATTGGTTAAAATATTCTTTACAACCCCTTTGGTCAGCTCACCGGTTCTCTGGTGTTCCTTTTTGACGACCATCACGGCAATACCTTTTTTAATATCTGCTCGATTTTTCCCGTCCATCACAATCCTCTTCTTGGCTGTTATCATGCCGACACTGATATAATATTCTTATCATTTATTCAAGATTCAGAGTCAGCCGGCTGCTTTTAATTTTTACCGAATTTTTTGTATCATTTTAAACATAGAGCGCAACTTAAATTTGAAAACATTAGATTTGATGTTAAAATATTAACATCTATTACCTGAATAAACAAAGATCAGGAAAATAATAACAATTAATTTTCCCCAAAGTTAAGCAAATTAATTTGGCAGAAAAATTAGTCAAGCCTAAAAATATTCGATTTCGTTTTGAGAATTCATATAAAATTCATTTTTATTTACTGATTTCCATCTGAAACCAAATATTTTTCAATGTCGTTGACTATCAGGTGAACAATTTTCATTTTTTAATTACCATTCATTAAATTTGCGTAACTTCCCCCTTTTATTTGCTTTTTTTGCATGCTATCAGATCAGGGTGATGATAGCATGACGCGAAAGGGCGGACATAATGAACAAGAAAGTCATATTACTGAAGGCCATTCTGATGGTGCTGACAATTGTTTTTTTTCATACGTCGGGCTTTGCGCAGAAATTGACTATCCATGTGGGCAAGGATGCTCAAGCCCTTTTGGTGAAAGCCGAATTTGGCACTAAGACAAAAACTTTTACCATCCCGAAAGAAAAAGAGGCTGTTGATAAATTTGAACTTGTTTATTCAATGTTTCAATATCAACAAAAGAGCGTACAGGGTCTTGCTATCAGCAAGATGCAATTCCTGCAGCAGATCAGTAACAAAGAAGCAGCCCCAACCGTCAGCCAGACCGGTAAAGATGATGACGTTCATAAGCTTTTAAGGCACTTGGGCAGGGAACTTTACGGCCCCATTGAAGCCATGGTTGAAAAAGCATCTCAGATTGAGTTTGTCATTTCAACCGACTGCATCCGGTTCCCATTTGACGGCCTTTATTTCAAAGACAGGCAGCTTTTTCTGCAAAAACCAGTCCTTTATAACCTGAACGGCCGTCATGATTCCATTATTCATGTGAACGAAGACTGGAAGGGCTTTATGGTTTCGGAACGAACCGCTGATCCTGACCGGGGCGTGCTGCTGGCCAAAAATATGTTTCCAGGGTCTACCTATTTTGACAGTTCTCAGGTCCGCGCCCTTGATTTCAGGAAAGCAGGAAACCCTGATTTTATTCTCATTAGCACCCATGGTGGTACAAGGGCCATGTGGCTGGATCACATGACAGTATACCCCAGGCATCTGACCTCCATGAAATCAGAGCTTGTTTATCTTGATTCCTGTACCTTAGGTATCAGCCATAAATTTATTGCGGGCTTGCAAAAAGCAGGTACAAAATACTACCTGGGTCCGATTTTGAGTAATGAAGACGGGAATTCTTCCACCATTACCATGGATGAATTTTTCAAGGCCCTTTTACGGGGGGAGGAACCGGCAAAGGCATTATTCTCGGCAAGAAAGATTCTGTATAAACATTTTACCGACCAGAAAAATGATTTCAGCATGCTCATGTACCGGGCATTTACATTTAGGGTCTATCGTTTGAATTAGTTTTAAAAAAGGTGTTTATGGGAAGGCTATTCTGTTTCCCTTACGCTGGCGGCCATTATTTTATTAAGGATTATGAAAATCCGGTCCTGCAACTTATTATGAAGCTGCTTTCTTATTTTTAGGTAGTTGAAATAGATCAAGGCAGAATGATGCGTTCAAAAAACATATTGCCACAGACAAAAAGGAGAAAATACAATAATGGTGAAAAACGGGTTTAAATGGTTATTGGTCACACTATTGGTTCTTGCTGCCATTCCAACGGCAGGCAGCGCATGTACAACTTTTTTCCTTGATTACAACGGTCAGCAGGTTTTTGGGAAAAACTACGATTGGCATCTTGGCTTTGGCTTGATGATTGCCAACCAGAGGGGGGTTGCCAAAAAAGCCATGCCTGGTTTTAGGCATGATCCTGTGGAATATGCCAGTTGGACGTCAAAGTACGGGAGCCTCACTTTCAATCAGTATGGCCGGGAAATGCCGACCGGTGGTATGAATGAGGCTGGTCTGGTCGTGCACTTGATGGCATTGTATGAAACCAAATATCCAAGGCCGGATTCCCGTCAGCCTATTAAGGATCTGCAATGGATCCAGTATCAGCTTGATAATTACAGCAGTGTCAAAGAGGTGATTGCAAATGACGCGAAAATAAGAATCCTTTACAATGAAGTGCCCGGACTTCATTTTATGGTGGCGGATAAGACCGGCGATTGCGCAAGCATTGAATGGATAAGAGGTAAGATGGTCAGCCATACCGGTGAAAAAATGCCTGTCAGGGTACTTGCCAACAATACCTATAAGGATTCCATGAGGTATTTGGAGCGGCACAAGGGACACGGTGGTACTCTGGCCATTGATCATACATCCAGATCTTTGGACCGGTTTGTCCGGGCTGCCCATATGCTTGAATCTTATTCGTCAAAGCCTGAAAAACCCATGGTGGAGTATGCCTTTGATATTTTAAGAGATGTTGCCCAGGGATCGACCCAGTGGAGTATTGTCTATGACCTGCCAAAGCTCAAAGTCTATTTTAAAACCTATTCAGACCCCGGCCAAAATATTCGCACCATTGACCTTTCCGGTTTTGATCTTTCCTGCAATGGTCCTGTGAAGGTTATGGATCTGGATACCAGTTTCAAAGGGAATATCACGGGTAAGTTCAGCAACTATACCCGTGAAGCCAATGCAAGAATCATCAATCAGGCTTTTAACCAGACCCATTTTGTCAGCAACATGCCCCAGGATTTGATCGATATCCGTATTGCCTATCCGGAAAATACATCCTGCAGTCCATAAGCTTAAAATTCATGCCAGTGTTATATGCGTTTTCCCTGTTGATGGTGGCCAGGGATCACAGAAAAGGTGTATGGGAAACGGGTTGTTTGAACGGTACAAAGACCAGGTGGAAAAAGCAGATGAAATCCTGGGGTATTCCATTAAAACCCTTTGCCTTGAAGAGTTCGACCGCAAAATTAAACCAGACTCGATATACACAGCCTGTGCTTTTTGTGGCCTTTGAAAATCCAATATCCTTTAGAATCCGGGTCATACTTCTTTTTCAGCCTGGATCAATGCCCGGCAGCCACAAAAAAGGTCCTGGATGCATTGGGTCTCTGTCAACCCAAGCCGCCTGTGGTTGCTGATGTCAAAAACCGATTGGGATATTTGGGTTTTTTCGCCTTGGGTACCCCGGGCCTGGAGGTTGTGGGAGGTGATGATTTCGTTTAAAAGTTCAGGGTGCCGGTTTAATTTTTTTAACTTGATATGGACGCTTGCCCGCATGGATGTCCCTATGTTTGAAGGACAGGAGGTCAGAAAACCGTATTGCTTGTGGCAGGCAAATTCAAGGTTGTTTTCAAGCTGGTCCAACCCTTTGGCCAACCGGTTAAAAATACTTGCCATGTCTGATCCTTGATCCATGCTGATGATTCTTAAGTGGTCCTCTTCCTGGGCCCAGATCTGAAATTTTTTGTTATGCGAATGAAAAATACCCCTGCACTTTGGGAAATCAGCATTTATGCCGGCAGCATCCTGGAACCTGTCTCCTTTTGGGAATCCTTTTTGAATCCGGCCGTCTTTTGGGGGCAGGTTGTTAAGGGGAGCATATATGCCTTTAAAATCTTTATCCAGTGATGCCAGGGCCCTGGTGATTTTTTGTTCCACTTTTTTTCTTTGTACAAGACTGATGTTGGGGGTAAAGGGAAATCCATTTAAATTTCTTGCAACGCGAATCCGGGTGGATAAAATATAAATATTTTCCGGATCCATTAAAGGCAACGTTGATTTTGAAAAATCCGAAGTATGGCAGACATTGTTTGAAACGCTGTGATAATCCAGGATGATGGGCTTAAGAACCCTTGAGAAGGTTTCATAGGTCTGGGCATCTCCTGCATAAATGCCGACATCACTGTCCGGGTTTGCAATCCCTGACCTGATGGCCTTGGCAAAGGTAAAACCGTTGTCGGTTTTTTTGTTTTTGAGCGCATGGAACCGGTCAAATGTCAGGTGCTTTTTGATCAGCGATTTGGATTCATCAGAAAATATCGGGTAATCCAAATGATACATTTCCTTTGTTTAGCAGGTTTGTCTATATGTTATAGGAACGTGCCTGGGAAGATATGCCCCTGGCAAGTGTTGTCTGTATTTTGTCGAGGATAAGGCATTCTGCATGGCACTTAGGAAGGTGTTCTCTGTCCTCGCAGTTCACACAAGGGCTTTGGGTGAGGTAGCCGATCTCAAAATCAAACAGGTCTCTATTTACAATGGTTTCCATAATTAAAATTAGATTAAGTTAAAATAAAAACTGTTTATACCAATTTGGGATGTAATGGTCAATATTCTCATCGTGTTAATCTCCAAGAAAGTTTTTTTACTTGCTTTATAAGCCAAATCTGGCACAATGATTGGATCACAATAAACTATCTAAAATTTGGTTCAAATACTTAAAAAGTTAGGATAAAAGGCATTTTGATTTCCTTTTTTCCACATGCATGTTTGCTCATCATAAATTAGTAATTCATAAGATATAATAACAGGGGAGAATGTTTATGTTAAAGCGATTTACCATCAAAGGACGAATGTATCTGATCATCCTGTCAATTTTGGTCCTCTTTATTCTAATGGTCTGGTTCGCGATTAAAAGCAGCAACAATGCAAGAGATGTTGCCATTCACAAGACGGGGCAGGCCATGCTGGCCGCTCAAAAAGAGAAGATAAAAGTGGCGACTGATTCCATGGTCATTGCTGTCTCCAAAGCCATTGAAGGACTTGAAAGCGAAGAAAAAAAGATTGAGCTCATCAATAAACTCCTCCAGGATATCCGGTTTGAAGAAGATAAATCCGGTTATTTTTTTGCCGTGAATGGTACCATGATGGTTGCCCATATTAAAGAGTCCCTGCGCAATAAGGATTTAAAGGACCTGAAAGATAAAAATGATATTTATATTATCCAGGAACTGATGAAGGCAGCAAAGGCCGGGGGTGATTTTGTGACCTATATCTGGGATAAACCCGAAAAAGGCGATACACCAAAGCTCTCCTATGCCCAGATGATCCCTGGCACGGATTACTGGATGGGAACCGGTGTCTATATTGATAATATCGATGCCATTAAGGCCCAGATGGCCGGCGATATTAATGCCAGGGTTGCGGTGGGTATCACGAAGATGGTTACGGTTTCCGGCATCGTCTTTGCGGGTATCATCGCCCTGTGTCTTTTGATTGTGTTCGGTATTGGCAGGTCCTTGAAAAAAATGATCGTCAATTTTATGGATGTGGCTGAAGGGGAGGGCGATTTAACAAAGCGGGTGAATATTGATTCCAACGATGAACTTGCAAAATTGGGAAATTTGTTTAACACATTTATTGAAAAAATTCAGAAGATTATCCAGGATCTCTCAGAAGATGCAGAGGAAATAGGCGGCGCATCAACCGAACTTGTCAAAGCATCAACAGACATGTCAACAGGGGTTGGCGACACATCTGCCATGGCAGAAAAAGTTAATTCGGCTGCCGAAGATATGCGGGGCAGCCTTTCTTCAGTCGCCACATCCATGGATGAATCTTCCACCAATGCCAATCTGGTAGCCACTGCAGCCGAAGAGATGAATGCCACCATCAATGAAATTGCTCAGAACGCTGAACAGGCCAGCACTATTTCACAAGATGCCGAAGAAAAAACGGCTGAGGCAGAGAGCAGCATGTCGGTTCTGAACAAGGCAGCCCAATCCATTGGAAAGGTGACAGATACTATTGCTGAAATATCAGACCAGACAAACCTTTTGGCCCTCAATGCGACGATAGAGGCTGCCCGGGCCGGGGAAGCCGGAAAGGGCTTTGCTGTTGTTGCCCATGAAATAAAGGAATTGGCAACCCAGACTGTCCAGGCCACCCAAAATATTCGGGATGAAATAAATAATGTCCAGCAGAACACTGACAGCACGGTCAATTCTATCAATGATGTGTCTAAAGTTATCCATGAAGTAAATGAGATTGTCTCCACCATTGCTACGGCAGTGACGGAACAATCGGCAGCCACTCAGGAAATTGTGAGTAATATTTCCAGTCTTTCAGTAGGAGTGAATAATGCCAATGAAAGCGTCAGCCACGGTGCGCAACTGGCCAATGAGATCTCAGATGATATTGAAGGGGTCAATTCAGCCACCGATAGTATAAAAAAGAGTTCCGATCTAGTGATGAATAGTTCGGACAGCCTTCAAAACATGGCAGATAAACTCAAAACCATTGTGCACACGTTTAAAGTGTGATGATGGCCATCAGTTGTTTTTAGTTAATAAATCAGATGAAACACAATCCCAAATCCACCATCAGGGTGTCAGATGCAAGGTGCCAAGGAGTAACGACTAAAGGCGTATAAGTCAAACTCCGCTAAAGAGAAGCGAACGCAGACAACGCCGGCAGGTGGCGCCTTGATGGTGGATCAGGGACAATGTTTAGTCATTGACACCGGTGATACCCATTGCTAAATGACATTCGTCTTTTGCCTTGTCAGATGTAAAAACAAATGATAAAGCAATGGAATTGTAAAATATTAAAGAAAATGAAAAGGGTATTTGCCTGTGGCTGAATCAAGATTCGCAGAGTTGAAAGAGAAGGAAAAACAAGCACGAAAGCAGATTGTCATTGAATCTGCTCTGGCGCTGTTTGCAAAAAAGCCGTTTTATGAGGTCGGAATGAGGGAGGTTGCTGATGAGGCCGGTATTTCGCCGGCGACCATTTACAGGTACTTCCCAAGCCAGGAAGAACTTTTCAATGAAGCCTTTCTCCAGGATATTTCATCAGCCAGCAAAGAATTTGAGAGTATGGTTCAAGAAGATGAGCCGGCAAGTATCGAGCACTTTGCCATCAAATTTGTAGACCATCTGATTGACAATGAATCCACCTTCCAGATGATGACCTATCTAATGCTCAAAAATAATTTGGCCCATCCGGTCATGGGAAAATTCGA
>JAAEMC010000281.1 GCA_024225895.1 Desulfobacteraceae bacterium
AAAAGAGTCCGGCACGTATTTTGACCCTGAGATTGTCCAAGTTTTTTTTGACATATTGGATGTCATAAAAGCCATCAGGGAAAAATTCAAAGGATGAAAAACCAGGTTTTTTCAATCAAAAATGGAAAATCAAAAATCAAAAATCAAAAATATCTGGATCATAGGTTCGGGTCATTTTGGATTGCATGCTGTCCGGCAATTATCGAAAAAAAATACTGATCAGCACTTTGTCCTGATAGATCCTGATAAAAAAAATCTTGAGAAAGCCAAAGGCCCGAACCGGACTCTTGAACAAGTTGACGGCGTGGCTTTTCTGGCTCGTCATCTTAAACCCGGAACCGGACCCGATTGGATTGTCCCTGCATTGCCTGTCCATCTGGCCGCAGAATGGTGCCTGCTCAGATCAGGGCCTGACAGGTTCAGCCGTGTTATCCTGCCATCCGGGCTTGACCCGCTTCTGCCCAACCCTGTGAGAGGTCCCGGAGACATTTATGTCAGCCATGCAACATTCAGATGTCCTGAAGATTGCTCTGAGCCTGGAAATGTCTGTACTTATACAAAGAAATCCAGGAAAAGAAATATGTTTGAAGTGCTCAAAGATATAAAATTCGATTTGTTTGAATCCTTTGTTATAAAAAGCTGCCAGTTGGGACCGGGAGTTGGGGGATATGGCCCCGGGCAATTGTTTGAACTGCTTAATAAGGTTGAAAAAGCAGAAAACAATATGCTTGTGAGTACAGCCTGCCGCTGTCATGGGGTTGTGACTGGTTTAGGGAATCAGCAGCAATAAATCCCAAATTCCAAATCCCAAATCCCAAATAAATCCCAATATCCAATATCCAAATCCCAAATAAAATTCCAAACTTCAAAAGGGAGCCCATTAAGTAAGTAATGGCTATTTTATAACTTACCCATTTGTCTGAACTGGGATTATGGGGGATTCAGGGGATTGACAGGATTTGGAATTTGGAATTTATTTGGGATTTGGGATTTGGGATTTGGAATTTATTTGGGATTTGGAATTTGGATTTGGAATTTGGAATTTGGAATTTATTCGGTGCCTTGTAAAATTTATTATCTGAAAATCTGTATTTATCTCTTTACAATCAAGATAATATAATTTATTTTCATGATCTGTGATAAGCATGGTCTGTGAATAGGAATGTCAGCAGATCGAAAAATCACCCTTGATCATCTTCAAAGGGGGGGGAATTTTTCGATTAAATGCAGACAGCCATTTTTTGTTAATTTTCCAACAAAAGGAGAAATGAAACATGAGAAGACAAATGAGAATTGCTGATTTACTACTGATAGCAGCAGCAATGTTTATTATTGCTGCAGGCGCAGGCGCCGCCCTGGCAAATGATGCATACTGGGTTG
>JAAEMC010000282.1 GCA_024225895.1 Desulfobacteraceae bacterium
GAAAGATATCACTTTTTTTTTTTTTTTAGGTGACTTTGTTATCATACTTGGTGAATCCGGCTGTGGAAAAACAACCCTTTTAAATATGCTGGCAGGATTGGAGCTGCCAACATCAGGAAAAATTTATATTGATGACGATGAGATAAAAGGCATACACCCTTCCCGTTCCATGCTTTTTCAGCAACCCACTCTGATTCCATGGTTAAATGTTAAAGAAAATGTGGCTTATGGGTGCAAATTAAGAGGGGATACAGAAAAACTCGATTACAGGGTGAATCAATTTCTTGAAATTATGGGGATTGCCGGGTTTGCAAATGCAAAGCCCAATCAATTGTCCCTTGGCATGGCTCAAAGAGCCTGCCTTGCCAGAGCTATAGTTGGACTCCCTGAAACGCTATTATTAGATGAACCCTTTGCATCTTTGGATACATTCACCCAGTCTCATATCCAGGAAGAATTGGTAAATTTATGGCTTTCTGAACAATTCACTGCCGTATTTGTAACTCACGATATTGACGAAGCCATCCGCATGGGAAATAAAATCATTCTTCTGGCTGGTGAACCCGCTAATATAAAAGACATCTTTGAATTCAATGAGGACTACCCAAGAGACAGAAATAATCCTAAGTTTAAGGA
>JAAEMC010000283.1 GCA_024225895.1 Desulfobacteraceae bacterium
GGCCTACTGTTAATAAAAGCATATAAAATCAAAAGACTATATACTAAACCAATAGATCCTGAAACTTCAACCAAAGAACTGGGTATGGCAAAAACAGAAGAAGGGGTAAAGATACTGCTCAATATCGATAAAGTGTTGACGAATGTTGAGCTTGCATCCCTGAAAGATACAGCCTGATAGCAGCTAAATGAAAACCCCCTGTTTTCTCAATTACTGGGCCGGGTTAAAATTCTGCTTGGGCCTTGTAATTTATAAAATATGGAGTCTTGTTTCAGCCACTAAATAAAAATGTTGAAGGTTAAAAATATTAATCCGAAATCAAGGAGGAATAAAAACTATTAAACATGGACAGGATTGTTATCAACAAAATGAAATTTCAGTGTTTTAATTATTTAATGATAATTATTTTGGAAAGGGCATTACCATGAAAAAAATGAGTTTAACGGTAAAACTGATGATTTGCTTTTTGCTTGTGGGCTTAATTCCTTTTGCAGCAAGCAGTATCATTTCTTTGGTAAAATCAAGCAGTGCATTATCTGATGCCGCCTATGGCCAGCTTCAAGGAATGAGAGCGGTAAAGAAAGCACAGATCACCCAATTTTTTAATGAACGTGAGGGCGATATGGGGGTCTTGATGGAAACGGTAGGTACCTTGCGAAAAGAAGCCTTTACCAAGCTTGAAGCTATCCAGCTTTCAAAAAAGACTGCCATAGAGACCTATTTTAATGACATGTTTTTGAAAATGGGCGTGTTTGCAAAAAGCAAAGATGTAACATTGCTTTATGACCGTCTGGTTATTTATCATAATGATATGAACACCTCTCCTACAGGCAACTATGATGTGACAACTTCGGAATACATCAGCATATGGGAAACACTGGGGCTTCCCTTACAAGAATTTTATAAAGACAGCGGTGTATATGATGTGTTTCTAATTTGTACAAAACACGGTCATGTAATGTATTCTGCGGCAAAAGAGAGCGATCTTGGCGAGAATATCGCCCACGGTAAATATAAAGATTCAAACCTGGGCGATCTCTGGTCAAAGGTTGTGGCTTCCGGACAGCCATCCATTGTAGACTTGGCTCCATATGCCCCAAGCAATGATGATCCTGCAATGTTTGCGGGTTACCCCATACACAATGACACAGGATCCATGATTGGAATGATTGCCTTTCAACTACCCCTTAATCAGATCAATAAGGTTATGGGCACACGGTATGGCCTGGGAGAGACAGGCGAATCATATCTTGTCGGGCCTGATAAACTGATGCGGTCGGATTCTTTTCTTGATCCGGAGAATCACACGGTAAAAGCAAGTTTTGCAAACCCGGATAAGGGGCGGGCAGAGACAGAAGCAACGCAGGCGGCCCTTTCCGGAAAAGCGGGAAGAAAAGTAATCCTGGACTACAACAAAAACCCTGTGCTTTCATGTTTTAATCCTGTAAAAATAAAGGACCTGTCCTGGGCAATTCTTACAGAGATTGATGTGGCAGAAGCATTCTGTCCCAAGGATGAAGCAGGGGAATATTTCTTTAAAAAATATACGGAATTGTACGGATACTATGATCTGTTTCTTATTAAGCCCGATGGATACTGCTTTTATACTGTTGCCCAGGAAGCAGATTACCAAACCAATTTTGAAGACGGCAAGTACGCAAGCTCGGGACTTGGCACGCTTTTCAGGAAAGTTAAGAGTTCCATTAAATACGGGCTAGCTGATTTTGAACCCTATGCACCCAGCAATGGCGAACCTTGCGCATTTATTGCACAACCTGTCTTATTTGAAGGAGAAGTTGAAATGGTTGTTGCCCTGCAGCTCTCGCTTGACGCTATTAATACTATCATGCAGCAGCGGGAAGGGATGGGCAAGTCAGGCGAAACCTACCTTGTGGGATCTGACAAGCTCATGAGATCCGACAGCTTTCTTGATCCTACAGCGCACTCAGTAAAAGCGTCCTTTGCAAATCCGTCAGCAGGCAGTGTTGATACAGAGGCAACCACCCTGGCATTGTCCGGCAAGGAAGATTCAAAAATAATTATCGATTATAACGGAAACCCGGTTCTTTCAGCCTTTACCCCGTTAAAGATTGGTGACACCACCTGGGCCCTGATAGCGGAGATTGATGAGTCAGAGGCATTTGCCGCCGTAAACACGATCAAATGGTTAATGTTAGTCGTTACCATTGTGAGTGCGTTAGCCATCATTGGAGTGGCCTTTCTCATCACCCGTTCCATAACAAAACCAATTAATGTCATAACCGAAGGGATGAGCGAAGGGTCAAATCAAGTTGCATCTGCATCAGGTCAGGTCTCATCATCAAGCCAGTCCATGGCTGAAGGAGCTTCTGAACAGGCCGCCTCAATTGAGGAGACCTCATCATCCATGGAAGAGATGTCTTCGATGACCAAAAAGAATGCGGAAAATGCAAATCACGCAGATGGCTTAATGAAAGAGGCGAATCAGGTTGTCGGGGAAGCTACAAGCTCCATGAGTCATTTAACCGAATCCATGGAAGATATTTCAAAAGCAAGTGAAGAGACTTCCAAAATTATTAAAACAATTGACGAGATCGCATTTCAGACAAATCTTCTGGCCCTGAATGCTGCTGTTGAAGCAGCAAGAGCCGGGGAAGCCGGTGCCGGTTTTGCCGTTGTTGCGGATGAAGTGAGAAATCTTGCCATGAGAGCCGCCGATGCTGCAAAAGATACGGCAGAACTTATTGAAGGAACCGTTAAAAAGGTCAATGACGGGTCTGAACTTGTTTCTACTACGAACGAGGCTTTTGGCAAGGTTGCGGAAAGCACGGCCAAGGTCGGCGAAATTGTTTCGGAAATTTCTGAAGCTTCCAAGGAACAATCCACTGGTATTGAACAGGTCAATCTTGCAATTACGGAAATGGATAAGGTGGTGCAGTCAAATGCTGCAAATGCCGAAGAGTCCGCTTCCGCTGCTGAAGAAATGAATGCACAGGCTGAACAGCTAAGGGACTATGTTGGTGATCTTGTATTGCTGGTGAGCGGCGGGCAGAATCAAAGTTCCGATAGAAATCAAAGACATGAGATTAGAGCAATTGCCCATCCAGTACCGAAAAAAGGTCTGGCCAAGAAAAATAAACTGGCGCATGATTCTCAAGAAGTAAAGCCTGATCAAGTCATTCCTTTTGATGATGACGATGATTTTGAAAACTTTTAACCACCACTATTATTCTTAAATTAATTTTAGGGCAGGATATATTATCCTGCCCTTTATCTCCCATTTATGAAAGCCTTGAGCGCTATTGCCTTAATGATAAAAGTATCAGGGATACGAAATGTCCGGGTTATAGCAAATCGCAGAATAATGTTCCGATAAGCGCAAAAGCCATTGCTACCCCTTAAGGATAGAAATCGGTTGATACAAAATCGATTTGCTTTTAAGTGATTCCGGTTATTTAAATTGTTTTTTGAAAACGTATTTTTGGGAATCACCATAGATTGGAGGCAGATGTTTGGCCCAAAAAAACAAATATGAAGTTTCAGACCCGGGATTCTATGGATCCTTAATACGGGATCAGGAAAAGCGAGTCCGTAATAATAAGAACAGCCCTGATGAATTACTGGAGCTTGGCCGCCTTTTTGAGGCAAGGGCATCGATGACAAAAGAATTTGTAAACAAGAGATTTTTTTTCCGATATTCTTTTTTTATTACCGTTGGACTTAGCATCAGCGCTTATATTATTTCTATTGCCTTTTTGACCCAAGGCAGTTTTTTCTGGATATTGAATGCGATAATATTCATCTTTATCGTGCTTACCCTTATATTTATGTGGTCTGTCAGATATCCTCCTTCAGGCAAAAGGCATTTTAAAAAAGTCCTGTCCATGGACCCTTCCAATGCAGATGCCTATCTGTATCTCGGGTTGATCGCGCTGAGGCGGTATCAGAAAAAAAAAGCATATTATCTGTTGGAACGTGCCTGTGAAAAAGGTGGCGGCCAAAAGATAGAAAAAGAGTTGAAAACCATCTATCAAACAGAATTTGTCAGGTTTTTCAAAATAAAGTCAGAAAAGGAAAAAGAGCTGTGCCATACAATAGAACGGCTCGAAAAAGAAGCCGCTTCCCTTAAAATTGAAATCAACAATCTGACCATTAGAAATACAACGGTTACCAAAAAAGCCAAAAACACCAGGGTAAAAACAGGGCACACGATCAAGCAGGTAAAAATCGATATGGAGACTCAAATTGAGAAAATCCAAAATGATTACGAAAAGCAGATAGCCTGTCTGGAGCAGGCCATGGAAATGGAGGAAGCCAAAAATGAATCTGCCCGGAAAAAAAATATAGATCTCAATTTACAAATAATGGAAGCAAAAGCTTTTGAAAAAAGACAAACCTTTGACCGCGCAAAAAAAAAGGTTGAGGCCATTATGGGCACGACATCATGGAAAGCGTTGTCAAAAAAGACAAGATCCTGCCTGGCAACAGCAGAACATGCTTTTTCCTTTATGGACAGGATTTCTGATGATACTGATTTCAGCCTTATCGGCATGGAATTATGTAAAGCACTTGAAACTGAAATCAACCGGAAACTTGTTCGGCTTTTTACAGACAATTTAAATAACCGGTGTGAAAGCTTTTTAAAAGTTAATAAAACCGGGCAAACTGACGGACTTCCTGTTTATTTTACAATGCTTGCCAGAGTTGCAGACACTCGCCATTATCCTGAAACAACAGGCCTGACACTGGGGCAGTATCTTTTTGTGCTGAAAAAAACCCTTGAAGGAGAATATGCATTGGACGAGTATGGAGCCTTTCTTGAAACCATTTTTGATTCATCCGGTATTGTCATCGGCAGAAAATTTTTACAAAAACTGAAAACTGTTACCCATGACTACCGCAATTCAATCGTCCACTATTCACTGATGAACCTTACACAATGCCATAATCTCAGAGACCTGGTTTTCTTGAAAGACGATTCGCTTTTGATGGATTGCTGCAGGATAATTGAAGAAATATGAGAATCAACAAAGCAGGTGATAGGGTTTATCTATAGTGATTCCCAAAAAAGTTTTATAAGCTTATTGCCTCTCTTTCCAAGACCGTGAATGATAACCCGGCCCAGGTAAAGCTTCTTTCAGAAATAAAAGCCAATATTGATGCCTGGCACAAAGATGTCACTTAAAGGAGCAGCATTACATGGTAAAATAAAAATAAGTATCGTGTCTTTCGAATTCTATGATAGAATAATATTGAATAGAGTAAAGAATCATCTTTCTTACATAATAACTTAAATCAATTGGCGTTCATCAATGAGTGATAAACCTTCCTACGAAGAGCTGGAATCGTACATAGAAAAGCTTGAAGAAAAAGTGTTTAAAAAGCTGCGTGCAGAAAAGATCAATCAGGTATTGATCTATATTTCCAATGCCGTGAATACTGTTTCAAGCTTTGATGAACTGTACAAATCCATTCACAATGCCTTAAGCCGTTTAATGGACATGACCAATTTTTATATCGCTATGTATTATAAAGAGCTGAATGCCATCCAGTTCGTCTATGCCAGGGATGAGTTCGATCAGCAATATGAATATATAGAAAATTTTACAGAAAACCGGTCCTTGACCGGTGATATCATCCTGTCTAAAAAGCCCATGTTTCTGACGGAAGATCTCTTAAAAGCCCTTAAAAAGCAAGAGAGAATAAAAGGCACGATCCCTAAAATTTGGTTGGGCGTACCTTTGATGATTAAAAAAGAGGTCCTGGGTGTGATGGCGGTCCAAAGTTACGATAACCCCAATCAGTTTACCTATAAAGATCTGGAAGTCTTAAGTTTTGTATCTGGTCAGATTGCGGTTTCAATTGAGAAAAAAAGAATGGAAACATCCCTGCAGCAGCGCGAGGAACATTTCAGGACTCTTTTTGAAGGTGCCAATGACGGAATTTTTATCCTGGATCAGGGAAGATTCAGCGACTGTAATCAACGGACCCTTGAGATATTCGGGTTAAAATCAAAAGAAGATCTTAAGGGATTGATGCCAAAAGCTATTTCACCGGAAAACCAGCCGGACGGCAGAGTTTCAAAATCAGCCTATGCCCTATATATTGATCAAACCCTAAAAGGAGATCCCCAACAGTTTTATTGGCTTCACAATAAA
>JAAEMC010000284.1 GCA_024225895.1 Desulfobacteraceae bacterium
GTTACAGCCAAAAAAAAAGCAATTACCCCCCGCAATCCCACGCAGCAAAGATACACCAAGGCAATCTATAACAATGATCTGCTCTTTTCCATCGGACCTGCAGGTACAGGGAAGACCTATCTTGCCATGGCCATGGCTGTAGCAGCGTTTTCCAGAGGCGAAATAGCCAGGATCATCTTAACCCGGCCTGCTGTGGAAGCAGGAGAAGCATTGGGTTTTCTCCCTGGCGACCTTGCCGAAAAAATCAATCCCTACCTGCGGCCTTTATATGACGCACTCTATGATATGCTGGATTTTGAAAAAGCACGGAACCTTATTGAGCAGGAATTAATTGAGATCGCCCCCATTGCATTTATGCGGGGAAGAACACTGAATAACTCCTTTATCATTTTGGATGAGGCCCAGAACACAACCGCAGAGCAGATGAAAATGTTTTTAACCCGTATCGGGTATGGGTCCAAGGCCATAGTCACCGGAGATATTACCCAGATTGACCTGCCTTCGGGCAAGGGCTCCGGTCTAATTCAGGCAAACAAAATTCTTCAAGACATTGACGGCATTGAATTTGTTTATTTTACCAAGGATGATGTTGTAAGGCATTCGCTTGTTGCAGACATTATTGAAGCATATGAAAAAAACAAAGTCTGAAAATAATATTGGCAAACTCAAAGATTTCCTGCTTGAAAAACCAAACTTACTCTGGTTTTTACTGATTTTCATTACACTTTTTTTCACCTTTTTACATTACCCTGAGCAAGGGAAAATATCCTATACCTATAATACTGGAGATGTGGCCCAAAGGGACATTAAAGCACCCAGGAATTTTTTTGTTGAAGACAAGCAGGCCACAGGTCTTAAAAAGGAAGAAGTAAAGGACGCTGTCAAAATCGTATATGATTATGATGCGGGTTTACAAAAAAAGATCTCCGATACTGTGGATGCATCTATGAAAATTGTCCGGTTATTATTTACCAAAAGCGAAGAGAACCACAATGAACCGGATCCTACATTCGCCATTATTTTAGAAACAAAAGATCAATTTGAAGAAAAGCTGGGAATCCCCATCAATAAAGGGGCATACAATATACTATACAGACATAAATTCTCTTCTGAAATTTCCCAAAAAATTAAATCCATCATTCATAAAATCCTTACCAACGGGGTTGTGGCCAACAAGGAACTTCTTTTAAGAGAAGAGAATAAAGGAATAATCCTTCGCACCATCGGATCCTCCTCCGAGAGGACCGTCAATAACCTCAAGATTTTTTACGGACCGGACCAGGCCAAGACCATGGTCAGGATCGTGGGCCAGCCCATCCTGGCAACAACCGACTATAATCTTTCTGCATTCATCGTTGATGTTTGCCAGCGTCTAATCCAGCCCAATATCACCATGAACAAAAATGAGACAGAAAAAAGGATACAGGCAGCAGCGGAACAGATCAAACCGATTCTCTACAAAATCAAAGCAGGAGAAATGATTTTAAGAGAGGGTGAACGTGTGGACTCCGTACAGCTCATCAAACTACTTGCCCTGCAGGAACAGGTTGAGCAAAAGGATATGTTTGTATCCAGTGTTGGTCTATCTTTGATCACATTTGCAAGCATCCTGGTGGTCTATTTGCTTTTTTTTAAAGACCACAAACGACTAAAAAACGACCACAACAAACACATGTTCTTTTTGGCCCTGGGTTTGGTCTTATTTTTAACTATTGCCAAGCTGGCAACACCCATTGCCCATTCCGCCAACTCCAAGCTTGCCGCAGACATGGCTTCGGTTTCCATTTTCATGGGGATTCCCATTCCTGCCGCGGCAATGACTGTTTGCCTCTTTCTTGGATTTGACATTGCCATATTTTTTGCCATTATTCTTTCCTTGCTGACCGGCCTGACCTTTTCAAGCGGGTTCGAAGTATTTGTCTTCTTCTTTTTGAGCAGTGCAGCAGCAGCCTACTGGATCAAAGAGAAACAGGAACGCCAGCATTTTATTGTGGCCGGATTCAAGCTCGCCCTTTTCAATGTTTCTCTTGCCATTTCTCTGGGATTATATTCATTGGCCCGGCCAGACCTGATCATTATTGCCAAGGAAATTATCCTGGCATTTTCCGGCGGGGTTCTGGCCGGAATTATTACTGCAGGATTCACCCCTTTGATCGAAATTTTATTTGGATATACCACCGAGATTAAACTTTTGGAATTCTCCAACCTGGATAAGCCCATCATCAAAAAACTGATGATAGAAGCACCCGGCACATATAACCACAGCGTCATTGTTGCAACCCTGGCGGAGGCGGCTGCCTCGGCCATCGGCGCCAGCAACCTAAAAGCAAAGGTCATGGGGTACTACCATGATATAGGCAAACTGGACAAAACCCTTTATTTCATTGAAAACCAAGCCAACGGCAAAAATAAGCATGACAAGCTCTCTCCTTCCATGTCTGCCCTTATCCTTATCCAGCATGTTAAGAAAGGTGTAGAAATTGCCAGAAAATATAAACTCGGGCCTGAAATAATTGAAGGCATCATGCAGCATCACGGCACCTCTTTAATCAAGTACTTTTACGCTAAAAGCTTGAAAAGCGGGAATGATACGGTAAAAGAGAGCGATTTCAGGTATCCCGGCCCCAAACCCCAGACCCGGGAGGCAGGTATCGTTATGCTGGCCGATGTGGTTGAGGCCGCAGTCAGGGCCCTTGAAAGGCCCACCCCGTCACGCATACAAGGAAGAGTTAAAGAACTGATCAATGATATATTTGCCGACGGCCAACTGGAAGAATGCGAGTTAACTCTGAAAGATCTCCATGGCATTGCCAAAAGTTTTAACAATATTTTAACCAGTATTTACCACAGTCGCATTGAATATTCAGACAAATCAGGGGAAAAGAAAAGAGAAAAAAATGGCTTCCCAAAGGATACTGATCGACAATCAGCAAAAAACGGAAATTCAAACGGGCACAATCCACAAAAAGACAGAGCAGATCTTAAACGCCTTGGGCTATAACGCCCATGAAATTTCAATTGTCTTCATGGATAATGCCAGTATGCAGGAACTCAACAAACATTACAGGGGTCTTGACCGGCCCACCAATGTATTGTCCTTTCCCATGATGGAAGGCGAATTCACGAACATTTCACCCGATCTTCTCGGGGATGTGGTGATCTGTGTTGAAACAGCACGGAAAGAATGCCGAAAATCCGGTATCACGCTGGATGAAAGGCTGTCACAATTGCTGGTTCACGGTATCCTTCACTTGGTTGGATTCGATCATGAAAAAGGTGAAGACCAAGCACAAACAATGGAAGGAAAAAGCATTGATTTGCTGCAGTTAATTGAAAAGAATAAAGACCTGAAAGCATTTTAAAACCCAAGGAGAAAAACAAATGGCAGATCTTGCAGTCAATGTTGATCATGTAGCCACCCTCAGGCAGGCAAGGGGAATTAATTATCCGGAACCTGTTGCTGCTGCAGTGGCAGCTGAAACCGCCGGGGCGGAAGGAATTGTTGTCCATTTAAGAGAAGACCGCCGTCACATAAATGAAAGAGATGTCAGGCTCTTGAGAGAAGTGGTCCAATCCAAGCTTATTTTAGAAATGGCCGCAACCAGCGAAATGCTGGGCATTGCTCTGGATATCAAACCAGACACTGTTACGTTAGTACCGGAAAAGAGAGAAGAATTAACCACTGAAGGGGGGCTAGACATCGTTACCCACCAGAACAATATATCCGAAGCCATCACCACCCTAAAAAATGCAGACATCCAGGTCTGTATTTTTATTGACCCTGACCTGGATCAGATCAAAACCGCCCACAAGATCGATGCTGATATGATTGAAATCCATACCGGTTCATTTTGCGACGCCAAAACCCGGATGCAGAGGCAAAAGGAATTTTTCAGGATCGTGGACGCAGCTAAGATCGGTGATAAGCTGAAGTTGGGCGTAAACGCAGGTCATGGTATTTGCTACAATACCATAAAGGATTTTAAAGGGCTTAGCGAAATCAGTGAATTCAGCATCGGCCACA
>JAAEMC010000285.1 GCA_024225895.1 Desulfobacteraceae bacterium
AAACCCAAATGAGGTGTATATCGGGGCAAGCAGCACTTTTCATATCAATTATTCTGATTTTAATCCTTTGGCCATTGACGGCAGCTATACAGGTTTTTTTAATATCAATGCCGCGCCTTTGCTCGTCAATCCTCAGATGCCTCAGCAAGCGCCAACATCCGCAGGCGACTATCATTTGACCTATAACTCACCTTGTAAAGACACCGGCACTGGATTGTCCAGGACAGTACCGTCCGATGATATTGATGGTGATGTAAGGCCCCAGAGAGGTTCATGGATCGGTCCTGAGGAATATGATATGGGATCTGACGAGTATGAATTAACTTTCAGCCCTGCGCCAAATATTTTTCTTGATATAATCCGGACCAGGAGGTAATACTGCGGCCCCAGTCGTCACTCCTTGGCGCCGTGCATCTGACACCTTGATGGTGGATCAGGGGATAATAGAAAATATATGAAAATCTTTTGAAATCCGGAGCAGACCAGGATATAAGGTTTTATAGCAAATAGCAGAATAACGTTCCGATAAATGTATAGCCATTTCTACCCCTTAAGAATGGAAATCGGTTCATACAAAATCGATTTGCTTTTAAGTGATTCTATTTATTTATATTGTTTTTTATAAAACGTATTTTTTTTTCAGAATCACCATGGAAAACAGGAGGGGGGCTTAAGTGAAAAAAGCGATCATAGTATTTTTGTTCGTAATAGCGGCAATTTCCAGTAGTGAAGCAGCATCCATATGGAAAGTGTATTCTGAAAACAGCTATATCTTTATTGGCGGGACCTTTCATATGCTAAGGACTTCTGACTTCCCTTTGCCAAAAGAATATGATCAGGCTTATAAGAATGCACCAATCCTTGTGTTTGAGACAGATCATGAAAAATTAGAGAAACCCGAAACAACAGATCTTATCATCTCTAAATCATTGTTAAAAAACAAAACACTGTCCCAGGTAGTTTCTCCAAAGGTATATGCAGTACTATCCGAGTTCTGTGCCGGTATCAGCCTGCCCATGGAAAATATCAACCAGTTCAAGCCGTCAACCGCCATGCTCATTATTATGCTGCAGACATATCAAAAGTTAGGCGTTGACCAGGATGGTGTGGATGCCCATTTTTATAAAAAGGGAGTACAGGATGGTAAAACGGTTGAGTATTTTGAATCAGTGGAAGAGCAGATTGAATTTCTTGTTTCCATAGGCGACGGGTGGGAGGATCGGTTTGTTTCGCATACCATTGCTGATATGAAAAAAGCCAAGCACATATTTTCTTTAAATATCGATGCCTGGAAATCCGGCCACCGGCCTAAACTGAAATCGGCTATGATTGATACAATGAAAAAAGATTATCCCCAAATGTATCAAAGGCTGATCATTGACCGGAATAAAAAATGGATGCCCAAAATCGAATCCTTTTTAAAATCAGATACTAAAAGGCTGGTACTGGTGGGGGCGGCTCATCTTGTAGGAGAACACGGGCTTTTGACCCTGCTTGAACAAAAGGGTTACACTATTGAGAAATTTGAGAAAGCGGGACAGCCGGCATATCAGTAAGATACACAACCCCACCCCTGGGCTGCGGCGATCAGGGGGTAAATATTTGTATAACCGACTGTATAAATCAGGATTCCATCTTTAAAACGATGCCGGAAAATTCAAATCTGTATATTATCCGGTTTAATCAAGAAGAATGGTTCATGATGTAGCTCTGGGTCATATAATGTTATCACCAGCAACGTTTTTATGATGTGAAGAGCCCTCTTTTTGTGCACTTATTAAGAAAAGAGAATAATTTTGTTCTACACCATTTTTCATGGTTTTTGTGTAAGTAAGCAGTGTTTCAGTGGTCACTGATGCAAATCCAGCTTTTAAACACAAGTCTTTTACAGATTCGTTTTTAAATCGAACACGATGAGTTACATCCGAAATGTCATTTGAATTGTTTGTAGTAGTTTCA
>JAAEMC010000286.1 GCA_024225895.1 Desulfobacteraceae bacterium
TAATAAATTGTTACCTAATTAATAGTATGACTAAGGGAAATTGGTATCAGAATTTTTAAAAAATAACAATACTGTTTTTAAAAAATAGAAATTATATTGAGTTTTCTATTATATCTATCATAACTTTTAATATGTCCCTTCCTGTCACTGTGATGCCATTTACTATAATAGTGGGTGTTTTGTTGATGTGAAGTTTTCTGGCTTGATCATTATCCGATTTGAGATGGGATAAAGTGATATCATTTTTTATTTCTTTTTCGGTAAAATTAAGACCTATCCGTTTTATTTCCTCTTTTAAAAGGCCTTGGTTTTTAAGGATCTTATCCTGGTTTTGAAACATAAAATCATGGAGTCTCCACGCCTTTTCCTGGCTTTTTAATCCCACCGCCTCAAAGAGCAATGCCTGCTGAAAACTTAGATTATCCATGCTGATATGCCTGAATAGTACTTGTGTCTTATCTGGATATTTTTCTACGATTTGATCTATGATTTTTGCGCTGTTTCTGCAGTATGGGCATTGAAAGTTACTGAATACCGTGATGTTTATAGGGGCGGATTCCACGGATCCCGGTTTGAAAAATCTTGTGGCCAGGGTTTCAAATTCAATGGGATTTTTTGATTCTTTTTCTCTTTTTTTAGCAAAAGCCTGGTTCATTTTTATCTGTCTGCCTGAGGCTTCAATTTCAAGAAGTTCCAAGGGATGTTCTTTTAATACATCCAGGATGATATCCGGGTTTTCCCTGATTATCCGGCTGATATCTTCTTTTGAAAGGCCTTTGTTGCATCCACCGGCAAAAAGGGTGATACAACATAAAAATATGAATAGAAAGAAATACTTTTTCATTGCGATATCCTTGGATGACTTTTATTTTTTTAGAGCATCTTCCTGTTTTTCTTTGGCAAGGATTGCCTCGGCTTCTTTTTTAGCCATTTCTTTAAATTTTTGGGTGTTCCAGTTGCCTTTTTGGGTAACCTGTTCAAGTCCGCCCAGGCCTCTTAATCTGGCTTCCGTATCCACAAGTTCCAAAAATTTTTTAAGACCGTTGGAGCCTTCACTTTCAATGGCATTGAGCAATAGGTAAAAAAGACGTTTAACGGCAACAGAAGGAGAATCTCCATTGTTCCAGGCGCATCCGGCCCAGGAAGCATTACCAAAAAGAACGCCGAATTTGGAATGGGATAATTTACCATTGTAGTGCTGGCTGACAACATCATATACTTCTTCGGATTCCGGCATTTCCGGTATAAAATAATCTTCAGGATACTTATTGAGATATCGTATCAAAAGGCTGTTGGCCGGGTGTCCGATTAATTGCTGGCCTTTGGCGCCTGTGAGTTTAAAGTTCATGGAACCCATCAGGTGGATGATATCAATCATGCTGACGCCCAAGGTCTCTTTTAAGTCATTGAGGTCTGCGGAGCGTAATAATTTTTCATCACTAATCATATATTCCCCTTTGCAACGGCCCTGAACTTTAGACTATAGGAAATCAAGCAGGCCAGGCCGACATTGATTTTTGGTTTCTAATATATTATAACACAATATTGGTATATGCAAACATATATTCCAAAAGGAAGTTATTATGGTAAAGAAGGCTGACAATACAAGGATCAAGACCGCAACCGTGACCAATTATATTGTTGTGGACCCTAAGCTGGATGCGGCCATTTTACCGCCAATAAAATCAATCATCGTCCCTTTGGGTGCAAAGCCGCCACAGGGCAGGCTGATTTCAGCATTCGGCAACAAAAGCACCAATGACATCATGCGCCATGTCCGCCGAAAAGCCAACAAAGAAGAAAAGTATATCTTGCGTGTGGATTCCATCATTGACAGGGGAGATCTTTCCCCGGAAAAAATTTGCACAATAAAAAGCCTGCCCAAAATCAAGTTCCTGAAACTGGACCGCCTCGCTTCTGAAACCAGTGAAAAAATTTATAATATTATTCATTTGCCGTCCGATGGTGACCAGATGGATACTCATTCCTTGATCACAACTTATCCGGAAAGGCTCAACCGGATTTTTAATCATCCGGATTTTGCCCATGTCAATGCCATTGCCTGGAAGGCCATGTTTTCTCAAAAACCGTTAAAAAGGGCCAATCTTGCTGCCATAAGATCTCCGGATATTTTCGTCAGATCAGAGATCAGAAATTATACCGGCAATTCCCCCATGCAGTTTGAAATATAACCCACCCCGGACATTTTACACTCGAATTTGTTTTGGCGGTAAGTTGTTATGAAATACCCGGGTTAAATAGCGCCTTCCCATTGGGGGAACTTTCTGGCAGGTTTTAAAAAGAACAATCCCTGCATGAGATAACACCCGGCCTTTTTTAAAAGTGCTGCCTGATCCGGTGTTTCCACACCTTCTGCCAAGCATTGAATCCCTAAATTTTTTGCCATCTCAATAATGGAATAAACAAGCGTCAGCTGTTTTTGACTGGCGGTAATATTTTTAATAAAGGATTTGTCGATTTTGATCATATCCAATGCCAGGCAGCTTAAATTTTTCAAGGAATTGAATTCCATGCCAAAATCATCTAAAGAGACTCTGATATTTCTTTTCCTTATTGCATTGATTATGTCTGCGGCTTTTTTCAAGTCGTTGAACATAATGCTCTCTGTAATCTCGATTTCCAGGAGTCCTGGATTGATCCCCGTATCCGACAATACCGCATCCAATATTTGAATAAAATCATCTGCAATGAGCTGGGCAACAGACATATTCACGGATATTCGGGTGAATTGATTTTGTTTTTGCCATGCAATGCTTTGCAGGCAGACCTGTTCCAATACCCAGCGGCCAATGGGTATAATCTGGCCGGTCATTTCAGCAATGGGAATGAACTCGCAAGGGGGGACAGGGGTTTTTAACCCTTGGGGCAGCCATCGAAGCAAGGCCTCCGCACCGAAAATATGACCGTTTCGCACATCCACCTGGGGTTGGTATTCCAGGTAAAACTCTTTGTTGGAAAGAGAGGTTTTCAATTTGTTAAGTAACTGTTTTTTTTCAAGATGCTTTTTATCTATAGTTTGATCAACCCTGTTTAGTGTGTGATTCTTATATTCTCCGGTCCGGGCTTTTAATGATGCAGTCATGGCTTTTTGGGAGGATGCCATAAGATCCTGCAAAGATATTTGATTTTTTAATGCACTGGAAATACCGATACTGCATATGGTCTCATTTTTCCCCTGGTTAAAGATTTGGCACTGCTCCAGTATGGTAACGGCTTTTTTATTTACATTCCGGCTTAAGGTAAAAATAAAAAAAACAGTTTCTCCTGCCCGAATCAGCATGTCATTCAATGAAATGGATTTATAAAGCCGGTCTTTGATCATATCTGAATATTCCTTGAAAAGATCGGAAATTCCAATGGTGAGAACTGAGAATTTACCATTGCTTTTAAGCCTGCTTTTAATCAAGGTATTCACGTCTCCCAGGTCTACATAAAGTGGTTTTGGTATTCTGTTTTTTTCAAGATTCACTAGATCATCCTTTTATTGAGTTTACAGGTTTTGCCCGGATGTTTTATGAAAAATTGATCAAATTTTCATGAAATATCCGGGGTAGGTTCAGGCCTTAATATCCAGACACAAGCGCTCAAAATCAAAATATTTTTTACAATGGCTTCTGGCAGATTATTCCCATTGGCAGATGATCTGCCAAAACAGCCGCAATCCATATTCAGCCCATTGGAAATGGCCAGGCCTAGTACGCCAATGAAAAGGATTGACAACAATAAGATGATTCTGGCTGCTTTATTCTTAAATTTTGAAAACATCAATATACCGGCAGCCATTTCAATATAAGGGAGACAGGATGCCGCAACCATACTCCATTCATAATTGAGGAGGCGAAAATTTAAGATGGTATCGGCAAATTCCCGGGTGTTAAAAGCCTTGACCATACCGGCATAGATAAAGATACTGCCCAGGCAGAGACTAAAACACCTATTTAAATATTGAATTTTTATCATTAATCACAAACTCCTTAAAAGGGTCTTTTGTAAGTGTGATTTCACAATGGGGTTTTGAAATATACCCTTGTTTAAATGCACTGCAGATCTGCTGGTGATTGACTGCCGCACCAAGTATGCCTGCAAAAAGCATAATAAAAACAGGCCAAGCCAACCACACGATTGTACGTTGCATCAGTATCATAGGAAACCTTGCTTTTTTGCTTTATGCATCATTTTCTCCATACAGTTGATTAAATTATTTGCTGATCCTTCTTTTTGAGAAGGTTTTTTGGATTGGTTGTTTTTAACTTCAAAAGCCTGGTATTGAAAAAACGCCTGCAAAGCCAATGGATTGCGGGAATGCATAGATTCGTTTTTAGTTGAAAATCCCTGGTGCAACGCTCTAATTTTATCCGGCATATCCGGTTGATTTTCTTTTTTATCATCTGCCAATGCTGCCATTAGGGTTGCTGCCTGCTCTGCCTTTTGTACTTGATTTTGCAGGCTGCTTTTATTTTGTTTTTGAATAGGTATCATTTGGTGGATACGGATCTGATATTCTTTATCCAGATAAATATCTAAATAAAAAGCATCACCCCTCACAACCCTGCCTTCAAAGAGGGCATGAAATTCTCCTTGAATCTGTTCTTGCAGATCCCTGAAATTTACCCGTTCCTGCCGGGTCACGGTAGCGGTGCGCTGATCCTGGTAGCCTGAAAACAATCCTGTTGAAGAAAGCGCTTGAAAACCTGATGTCTGCATTACCTCTGCCGTTGATGCAATCTGGCTTGCCAGACCATAGGTTTCGGGATCAAGGGTTTTCATAAACCATTTCATTTTGGTGTTTGCCACTATCTGGATAGCACCGGTTTCATCAGCTTTTTTAAGTCCCGGGAAATCCTGGCTGGCCACTACTGCAGCAATTCCAAGTCCCCTTCCCTGGGTAAGGACTTCTGCATATCCCGGGGTTGAAATAGCGGCATATTCATCTGTAAAGGAGACAAACGGTGTGTTGGAATCAGTGGGTAAAGCGTCAACTACCTCTTCGACAGTTCCTTCTATCTTGGTACCCAGCCCTGTGCTGGCAGCATTTTTAACCGATGACAAGGTGATATTGCCCAGATTGGTTATTTCCTGGGGTGATTTTTCCAGGGGTGACATCATGGTTAAGAGGATCCGCCGGTTTTTAATTATATCAAACATATCAATTTCACCACAGGTTGTGGAATAGATATGACCATAGGTGTCTGACAATGATGCCAGGGCAAGTCCGAAATAACTTCTTGCATATCCGTATTGTTCTGTAAGAGAACGTGGCTGGCTGTCAAGCGGTACGTCCTGTTGCCATCCCACGGAAGCTAAGAAATTTTTTAAGGCTGCAATGGTACTGGCACTTAAATCCTTTCGCTGGGCCAGGGATATATATTTTCCCAATGTCATGTGAGCCCGTATTTGTTCAATGCAAAGCTCGATTTCCTCCATTTCTGCCAATTCCTTTAACGCAAACATGAGCGCTGTGATCAGAGTTTGTGCATTCTGTCCGAATACGGCATTATTCCCCTCTGACTTTGGGATCAAAGAGACAATTAGCTGGGTCAGGCTTTCGGCGCTGCCAAAGGCAAAGGGGTTGTGGGTATTTGATATTCGTTTGGGGTGTCTTTTTTGGGAGGGTTTTCCAGCCACAAGGTAGTTCATTATTCTAAAATCGTCCTCTCTTCCAAAAACCCGGGCCAGTGCAAAGATCTGGGCTGCAAGCTGCGGGGCTGCCTTGGGATCAATGTAGGAAAAACCCGATCCCATTGACAGCACATTGCCGGCAATGGAGGCCAAAGCCTGTGTTTTACCTGATCCTGTCGTGCCCAGCATAAGCATATGGGTTAAAATATCCGTGGTTTTGATCCATAATTCATTTGATGTGGATTTTTCATTACCTAAAAAAA
>JAAEMC010000287.1 GCA_024225895.1 Desulfobacteraceae bacterium
ACCATAAATTATAAAAAGAGATCTTCAAATGAGTGAAAACAACCGACAAGAATGGCTGCCGCTTTTAATAGGCTTAATAGCCCTGTTTACCGTCTTGGTCAACCCAATCTGTGCCCGGGCATTTTTTAAAGCTGTCCAACCCGAGTCACCAAAAAAAATACAAAAAGTTCAGTCGTTGAAATCAGGCAAACATTCTGCCCCTGAAGCGGTTACGAAAAAAGAAGAAAAATCGCTTTCCCCTTTGTTTAAAACCCATCAGGAACAGAACCCGGTTCTTCAGGTGGGTATCAGCAGTCCGGTAAAAAAGGCTTCTTCCAGGGGAAGTGATCTCCCCTTGAAAACTGCTATGCCACTTTTGATGCCTAATACTGCCTGGAAATGTGAAGTTTCACCGGGCCAGAGCCAGGATGTCCTCAATATCAGGGTTTCCTGGTCAACAAAGGAAACCTGGCTGGATGCCCTTAATGAGATTGGAAATCAAACCGGTCTGCAATTTATTGTTGACTGGAACTCTAACAAGGTCATTGTGGGCGATGGTAACAATACGGCAGAAAGCCGGCAGATTCAAACCAGGTCTTTTGACAAAAAGATGAATAAAACCAAGAAGCCTTTACCTAAAGAGACTTTTATATCAACCATTACGGGTGATATCACAATCAGTCTTGCCAGGTTTATGAAAAGCAACGGGTATCATTTGAAGATGCAGGGACCACATGGCAAACGATTTGAGTTGGAATATCCCATCTATCTTACAGGAAAAAGTTTTAAAGATAACCTATACACCATTAATGCCGCTTTAAATCAGAGCCAGGAGTATCTTTTTAATTTTCACGTTTTCCAGGGTAACCGAATTGTTATGCTGGATATACAGGAAAGGTAGCAATATATGTATTTATCTGTAAGGATTTTGTTTGTGTTTTTGCCATCGCCTGTGAAAGCCAAACTTAAATAAACATTATTAGTATCTGGCTAAGTTATATTTCAAAATAAGATTAACAGGAAATTTCTGATTAAAAAAACAAGTTGACAAACTAAATTTTTATGGTTTAATATATATTATAGCGAAAACAGGAATGGATATGGGATTAGATTTTGGTCACTTTAACGGATTGATGGGAGGTATTCCCCAGGCAGATGCTTTGGAATGGGGAATGATCGATGTAAACATGCTCAAGGGGATTAAGGACGGACAGGATACCATTGGGGATGATGAAAATAAGGAGAAGAACCAATGATGGTTTCACCACAGAAATTGAGGGCGTATACACGAAAAAAGGAATATCCTTATATGGACAAGTCATTGCGCCTGACAACCGCTAAAATACGGTTGGATCTTTTCGTCAAGGGAACTGCTAAAAACATAGTCAGTTTAATTACAAAGAATGGGCAAAAAGAAGATTATTGCAGGCAGGGCACATCCCTGTCCGGCTCCATGCCCTTTAATGTGCTGACTGGCCATAAGTTTACGCGGATCAACCAGATTCTTTGTTTGATGTATATGATGGATAAAGGGCTGGATGATACAAGGTTCATCCCGGTGGACCAGGTAAAAGAGGTGGGCGGCAGTATTTTAAAAAACGAGACTGTCACCCTGCTGGCGCCTGTGATTAAAAAAAGGCAGGACATTGGGCTTGATCTGTCGAAAGGGACACAAGATCCTGATCTAACGACTGGCCGGAACCTGGATTTGAAATCTGATGAAATACAGGATGAAAACCTGGTTTTTTTTCGTCCACAAAAGGTAATTAATGCATGCCATGTAGATAATATGCCGGTTCAAAATAATGAGGCACTCCCCATTGACTGGGCAAAGAATGATGTCCTAGGACGGCTGGTTGCGGCCAGCGGAGTTGATGTCGCCTACGGATCAAAGCGCTCACGGTATGTCCCGTTGCAAAATACCATTAAAATGCCGGTAAAAGATGCTTTTGGCTGCGCTGATGAATATTATGCCTTGAAAATGCTCAAGTGGTATTATGCTACAGGAAGCAAGGGGCGGGAGGATCGGTTTGACAATGCCATGAAATGCAACGGCGTTTTAGAGTATGCCCTGGAAATATTCAGGGCCAGGTGTTTTTCAATGATGCTGGGAAAGGTTCTTGGCCTGCCGGTTCATATGGCACTTAGTGAAGAGGATGTGATGTACTGGAAAAAGCAGATAACACAGAATCCCCAAGTGTTGGTGACTGAGGCGGTTAGGGCATCTGATACGCTGGATATAGTAATGCAGTTTGTCCATGATCAGCAGCCGTCTGCCAGGTGGTTCCCGGATAAATCTACTTGGCCGGGTCAGGTTTCTGATGCGGCTAAAAATATAAACAGATCCGGTATGGTAGATGAGAAAAGGCTTTGGGAGGACATAAAAGTAAAAATGATAAAAATGGAATCCTGGTTTGAAGCAAAAATAGTGGAGAATTTACCGGGTAAACAAAACCAAATTGTATTTGAAACCAGTGCCCATGGAGATATTGTCAACGGGCGGCCAGGCCAAAAAGATGTTGACGAGGCTTTGCGTATTGCCGGGGAGCTGAATAAGCTTCCCTGTCTTGAGGTGGAAGCTGAGACCATGGATGAAAAAGTGATGGTGGTTGCAAAATATTTGGGGCTTATGCATACCATGGTCAAAAATCAGGGCCCAGGACTTTTCATGTAAATTATTTTGATTAATAGTTTATGGTTTAATATATATAATAGCAAAAAAATGGAGGCGAGGATGAAAAATTTAAATAGTGGTGGCGTCTCAAGTACGTTTATGCACACAAGCTCATTAAAAGCCATGGCAAAATTGTCTTGCGCCATGATAATCCGGGCAATCCGCGATGTGGCTGGTCTTGGGGGAACTACACTTAATCCCGGAGATACGGGCTGGGAAAGACGCAACAAACTAATCAAAAAATCAGAAGCAAAATTTGCAGCATTATGGTTTGAAGGAAACTTTGAGGCCAAATTGAGTTTTGAAGAGTGTGTGGAATATATAAACACGATCCTCAGATATTCCCCCAATGTGGCAGAGGGCTATTTTCAAGGGGACTATCTTTCTGCTGCTAACTTTTTGATTCGGATAAAGGAATCTCCTTTTTCCATTATTGAGGCCCTAAGGGAGCTGCAGGAAGGAGAGATCGACACCATGTTCTGTGCCAGCCCTTTTGAAATGGAGCATTCGGCATTCAGCCCCATAACGACGGCAGCGGGAAACGCAATGAGCCGCAGCAGCGTTTCGGTATTATATAGCTAGTGGTTGAACGAAAACCTCCTCTGTTTTTTCAATTACTGCGTTGATAGTAGGATTTTGTTCATGACAAATACTCAATGTATTCTTCAGGTTAAAATTTTACTCTTGTCGTGTACTTAACAAAATATTGAGTTCTCGTTTAACCACTATTTATGGCAATCCGGTGATCTCAGGGCTACCCGGATTTTCACGAATTGATTTTTAGATGTAAGTTTTTGGGTTAAAGCTGTGGTGAACTTCCACAAATGTTTTGAAAGCTCGCCAGATGAGGATGAAGGGGTTTTTAAGTCCAGAGGCAGTTTTCTCAGGGATAATGGATGTAACTTTTGGGCCTGATTTTTCAAGGTAAACGCAATTAACGCCTTTGTTTTATCTAAGCTTTGTAAATAATTTGTACCAAATGTTTTACGGTATCAGTAAATTAATAAAGATTAAAATTCATGCCAGGGTTATATGCGTTTACCCTGGGGCAATTTCATCAATCGATTCCGTATTTTTCCAGTTTAAGATACAATGATTTGCGGTTGATATCCAGGATTCTGGCAACTTCAGCCTTGTTGTACCGGGTTTCAATCAAGATTTTTTGAATGTATCGTTTTTCAAAATCCTCCATCAGCGGTTTTAACGGTTGGTTTTCAACAGGCAGGGGGAGGGTATTGGGGTTGTCCTGGAAATGTTGCAAAGCAGCTGGGTTAATACAATCATTATCCTTTTTAACAGGCACACCCGTTGCTAAAATGTTTTCATTGAACATTAGACGGCCAGTGGCGAGGTATCTGTAAATAATATTTTTTAATTCCCTGATATTGCCTGGCCACGGGTAATTTAATAATTGTTCCGTCACATGATCCGGGATAAAGTTTCGACTTGTTCCGGTTTTATGAATGGTGTTGAACGTGGAAACAAAGTGGTCAGTCAAGTCAGGGATATCCTCTTTTCGTTGTGCAAGATTTGGTAATTTCAGATAAATGACATTGAGCCGGTAAAAAAAGTCAGACCGGAATTTATTGTCCTTTACCATTTGTGTTAATGAGCTGTTGCTTGCGGCGATCAGTCTGAAATTAACCTTTACTGTTTTGCTGTTGCCCACTGGATTGATTTCTCTTTGGTCGATCACCCGTAAGAGTTTCACCTGGATGTGCAAAGGTATGGAATTTACTTCATCTAAGAATAAGGTTCCGTTTTGCGCTCTTTGTATATAGCCGGTAGATTTTTTTTGTGCCCCGGTAAATGCTCCTTTTTC
>JAAEMC010000288.1 GCA_024225895.1 Desulfobacteraceae bacterium
GAGTTGACAGATCCTGCAAAAACGCAGATCGATGACTATTTCCAGGGAAGGGAGCCCACCCCGATCCGAATTTTTCTCAACTCAGGCGGCTGAGGGGGCCCATCACTTGCCATGGCTCTGGATGAGCCTAAAGATGGTGACGATACCTTTGATGTAAAAGGCCACAAATTTGTCGTTGAAAAAGAATTCATGGATAAGGCCAAACCCATTAAAATCGATTTTTCCGGAATGGGGTTTGCACTTGATTCCAATATTGAGTTGGGTGGCGACGACGGATGTTCAGGATGCGGCAGCACAGGTACTTGCGGTGACTAACCCTTTCTTTTAGGGTTTCATATAGTTTTTAAAAGGGGATATTCAGTATTACTGTATATCCCCTTTTGCTTTTTTTTAAATAAAATCTAATTTGCAGACTGATTGAATAAGTTTAATAGAATATCCCTTTGATTTTTCGAATTGTTTCCATATCAGGTTTGAACTCAATCTCGGGTGATTGGGGAAGATCCATGGCATGGGTTTTAAAAAACGGGGTATGGGCAATTTTCATATTGTAGGCTTTTATCATCAATGTCTCCAA
>JAAEMC010000289.1 GCA_024225895.1 Desulfobacteraceae bacterium
AAAGAAAATAAATTTTTTAAAATAAGGAGAGTGTCAGAGCCAACCCATTAATATTATTTGATTTTTTTTAATGTCGCAAAAAAGAGTCGCAAAAAAATAGACACAGGAGAGGTGTTTAATATTTAGACAATTTAACCTAATACAACAGTTTTTTAACAATCATAATAGCGAGTTATAGTGCTGTGTCTAATTTTTAGACATATAAAAGAATAAGACACTTATCGCTTGATGGGAATCTGATATTTTTTGATTTTATTGTAAAGAGTGGCCCTGGAAATTCCCAAGGCTTTGGAAGCATCAGAAAGGTTATAGGCTTTTTCTTTGACCGTCTTATGGATATAGTACCGAACCACTGTATCCAGGGAGGATGCGGACATTTTCTTAATAAAAGACATCTCGGTTTTTTCCGAAGAAATGTCCAGCAACTCAGCTCCGATGGTATTATCCTGGGCCAAATTAACCGCCCGTTCAATGACATTTTCAAGTTCCCTGACATTACCTGGCCACGGATATTTCAACAATGCCTTTGCGGCTTCATTTGAAAACATTAATTTCGGTTTATTGAGATTCCGAGAAAATTTGTTCAGCTTATGGGTTGCCATGGGCATGATATCTTCGGTCCGCTCTCTTATGGGAGGGATATATATTGGAAATACGTTGAGACGGTAAAAAAGGTCTTCCCTGAAACCGCCCTGCTCCACGCGCTCTTTAATCTTCACATTAGTAGCAGCAATAATCCTGACATCCACGGCAATAGGTTTATGCTCTCCGATCCTGTAGACTTCACCGGTCTGCAGCACCCGCAAAAGCTTCACCTGCATATAAGAAGGCATATCTCCGACCTCATCCAAGAAAAAAGTCCCGCCGTTTGCCAGTTCGAATTTTCCGGGCCGCCCCCCTTTTTTAGCACCGGTAAACGAGCCTTCAGAATACCCGAACAGCTCGCTTTCAAGCAAGTCCCTGGGCATGGCGCCACAATTGATGGCCAGAAAAGGCATGGCGCTCCGCTCGCTTTCATTGTGAATAGACTGGGCAAACAACTCCTTACCAGTGCCGGTTTCCCCCAAAAGCAGCACGCTGGCACCGCCCGAGGCAGCCATGATAGCCATTTTCTTGGCTTCCTGAATACCGGAGCTGATCCCGATAATATCTTCAAATGTAAACCGGGCCTGGGATCCGGCCATCTCATTAACCAGCCGCCGAATCCGATTAATTTCGTTGAAAACGATAATCACACCGTCCATCTTTTCAGATGAATCGAAAATCGGTCTGATCGTACACATCAGATGGATGGTACCCCTGGGAGAGGGGACGAATATCTCCCTGTCCACAAATTCAAAATCACTGCTCATAATTTGATTAAGCGTAATCTGTGTTTTTAAGAATGCTCTCAGTGGCCTACCTTCCAACGGCTCTGTCCATTGAAGAATCTTTTGTCCCTGATTGTTCACCTGCTTGATGATGCCATCCTTGTCAATGGTCATTACTCCACTGTCGATGGACTCGATGATGGAGTTCATATAATTGTTATGCAGTTTTAATTTTTTGGATGTCTTTTGAATACGGAGTTCATTTTCAATGGCCATGGCAGTTGTAATGACCATTCCCAGCGTGTGCGGATGCACAAGATTTGCCATTCCGGTCATGGCAATGGCCCCAATAAGGGCATTCGCCGGGCCGAACAGGGGAGAGGCCGAACAGGTAAACCCATATCCGCGCTGGCAAAAATGCTCGTCATCGTTGATCTGAACCGGCATTTTCCTTTTAAGCGTCAGGCTGATGGCACCGGTCCCGACATTCTTCTCATTCCATCGATAGCCGGGACTGCAATTGGCATTTTCTAAAAACTCCATGATAGGCCGATCCCCTAACGCATGAAGGATATAACCATCCTTATCCGCAATATTAACGGCAAAGCCCGCGCCTGCAACAAACTGATACAATGATTCAAGATGGGAGACGACAATATCCAAAAATGGCCTATTCTGTTCCAGCCGGACCTTTAAATCCTCTTTAGACAGGCACTCGTGGTGAACACTCCTGTATTCATTGGGATCAATGTCATATTGTTTACACCGTTCATGGGACATTTCAATTTCTTTTACCATTGTCTCAGGATCGGGTATGGAATAGGAAAGCATGACAATTACTCCTTCAAGTTCCGGTTTCTTGTAAACATTTTAATTCATCTGTAGCAAAAAGGCCAAGCAAAGTATAGGGAGAAGGTTTTGCAAACCTGAAAATGCAAAGGACATAAGAACAATAAAAACAGACAATTAAGTTAAAAAATTTAGGTCCGAAGATATTACAAAAGCCCGCGCTTTTTGAGAAGGGGAATTGGGTCCACGATATGGCGGGGAAACCATTTTTTATGATCTTTTTCCCCCAGGGCCATGGATAGTAATTCTGAAAAATGAAGCACCGGGATGCTATCTTTGATGGTGCATCTGATTTCAAGGTTAAGATGGCACATGGAACAGGCCGTAACAATGCACTCAGCCCCGGCTTCCATGGCCTTTGAAATCACACGGTTGACAACATTTTGGGCAATCCTGGGTTTGGCAACGGACAAATAGGTCCCACAGCACTGGGTACTATATCCGTATTCGATGATCTGGGCGCCCAAACTTTTAAGGGATTTTTCCATCAGTCCATAGTAGGATTTGCCAAACCGCATGTCCGGTGGGGTGTACAGCATACAGCCGTAATACGGAGCCACTTTGATTTTGTTTAATTTTTCCTTGGGATTTTCCACAGAATCTTCTAAATTGATCTGCTCAAAAATTTCAAAAAAATGGACAATTTTAAGGTTTTCATCAAATGTGCCCCAATTTTCTTCGTATTCTTTGCGTAATTTTTCAGATTGTTTAATGTGGAGATAGGTTTGCTGAAGCCGGATCATACAGCTAGGACAGGCCACCATCAATGGCATCCCTTTGGGTGCCAGGGAAATATTGCGCATGGGCAAATTTTTTGCAACTTCCCGGTCAACACTGTGTGCAGAAGATGATCCGCAACAATTCCAATCATCCAGTTCAACAAGTTCAACATTTATCAGTTTACAGAACTTGTAGATAGAATCTGTATTCTCATGGCCGGATGCTTTTAATGAGCATCCCGGGAAAAATGAGAACTTTTGAAGACTATTTTTTGAAGATTTTTTCAAGAGACGCCTTTTCTTTAATCTTGGATGGGGTCAAATCCAGTTTCCGCTTCTTTAGCATTTTAAGTCCAACGCCCATATCACTTAAAAGATCCATCTTTTTAAGCTTATACCGCATCATGATCTCAAGCTTATGGGTCCGGCCATATTTTTCAACAGTTTTGAGCACTTCCTTATGGAAATTTAAAATATCAGGTTCTGCGATTTTTACACCCTGTTCCAGGGCCATTTGCCTTAAGCTGTCCATGACCGCAGGAATATCAATGGCCATGGGACAATGGCTGCAGCAGGTGTTGCAACCCACACAAACCCATATGGTGGAGGATTCCAGTACCTTTTTTTCCAGACCCAGTTGAACCAGACGGATTACCTGGTTGGGGTGATAATCCATGCCTTCAAGAAATGGGCAGGCATTGGTGCAGCACTTGCAATGAAGGCAGGCATTAAAGTTGATACCAGACAGTTTTTTAATCTCCCTGGATAACTTATCATGTCCATGACCCAGCTTTATCATACCATCTTACCATCCTTCCAGAATGGAGACATGTCTCTGAGACGTTGAATGACCGACACCATTGTTTTAATGATGATATCCATTTCCTCCTGGGTATTATAGAAAGAAAGAGAAAACCTTATGGATCCGTGGGCGGATTTTAATGGGACCTCCATTGCCATCAAGACATGAGAGGGATCCAGGGAACCGGATGTGCATGCCGAACCTGAAGATGCACAAATCCCTTCCTGATCCAGTAAGAGAAGTATGGACTCGCCTTCCACGGCATCGAATCCAATTGAAAGGGTATTGGGAAGCCGGAGATCTTTATCGCCGTTTACAGAGCACGCCGGAATTTTTTCCAAAAGCTGATTTTCAAGATAATCCCTCATGTTCCGGACCCGGGTGTCCATTTCATTTAAATGTTCCTTGGCCATCTCGCAGGCCTTGCCAAGCCCGATGATGGAAACGGTATTTTCCGTGCCGCCCCTTCTTCCTTTTTCTTGGTGGCCGCCAATTAAAAACGGAGAAAACTTAAGATTGTTTTTAATGTACAATATGCCGATTCCTTTTGGAGCATGAATTTTATGCCCGGACATAGAGAGCATATCCACACCCGCGGCCTTAACATCAATGGGAACCTTGCCTGCGGCCTGGACCGCATCTGTATGGAAAAGGATGCCCTTTTCATTGGCTTTTTTTCCGATCTCTTCTATGGGAAAGATGACACCGGTCTCATTATTGGCCCACATCAGGGTAATTAAAGCAGTATTGTCGGACATGGCATTATAAAGAATATCCATATCCAGCATACCTTTTTTATCCACCGGCACAAAGGTGACCTCATACCCCTTTGTCTTTACCAAATGCTTGCACAAATTATTGATGGCCGGATGTTCCACATTGGAAGTGATGATATGCTTTTTCTCGGGATTTGCAGCCAGAGCAGCATAAACGGCGGAATTGTCACTTTCCGTCCCGCAGCTGGTAAATACAATTTCGCCGGGGTCTGCATTTATCAAATCTGCCACTCCCTGTCGTGCCTGCACAATTTTTTTATCCACATTACCGCCAAAGGTATGCATGGATGAAGGATTTCCATAGTATTCTCCAAAATAGGGCAACATCTGCTTAATCACTTCATCTGCAACTTTTGTGGTTGCATTATTGTCCGCATATATGATTTTCATTTTATTATCTTTCCCTAATTTACTTTGACTGACTCAATGATTTCCTCAATCCTCTCCAGACAATTACCGCACCCGCCACCGGCTTTCAGATAATTGGTTACGTCTTCTGTTGTCTCCAAATTATTCTTTTTCACCGCATCAATGATCTCAAGGTCAGTAACCTCAAAGCATTCGCAAACTATCTCTCCGGGCTTTTCCAGTATCTGGATGCCCCTGTAATCAGCAATGGCCTTTTTTAAAGCGGCCTGGCCCATTACCGAGCAATGCATTTTCTCTTTGGGAAGCCCGCCTAAAAAATCAGCGATATCATCATTGGTGATCTTTTCCGCTTCTGAAAGTGTCATGCCTTTTATAATCTCCGTAAGGGCTGATGAAGATGCTACTGCACTGGCACACCCGAATGTCATAAAAGAGGCTTCTATGATCCTTTCATTCTCATTAACCTTTAAAAACAATTTCAATGCATCACCGCAAGAAAGAGAACCTGTCTCTCCCACTGCATTGGCATCTTTTAGTTCCCCCACATTTCTGGGGTTTAAAAAATGCTCTTTAACTTTATCTGTATATTCCCACATAGTTATTCTCCTTAAACAAAACACGCTTGGTTTGGGGCATCCTTGCAGATGCTTAGGACTAAAATACGACATTGTGGTAGAATGTCAATAAAGAGACCTCTTTTTTCTATGACACCCTAAAGCCTGCCGCAGAGGATGGTATCTCACATTTCGTCCCTTTTTATTCCAGACTGTACGGAACCACTTTTCCAAGGCAGATGAATTTAGTATCAATCACTGTATCCATGACCATTATTTCAACGCCATTTTCAACCGCTTTTCTTAATGCCTTGGCATATTCAGAGTCAATGGATTCAGCCGGTTTGAAACATCGAGCATCCATACGCTGGATCAAATAAAAAATCACCCCGCGATGCCCATTTGCCACCAATGTTTCAAGTTCTTCAAGATGCTTTTTACCTCGGGTGGTTACAGCGTCCGGAAACATGGCGCATCCATCTTCCATCAGGGTACAATTTTTAATTTCCACATAGCATTTTTCCCGGGTACCCTTCTCCAAAACAAGATCCAGCCGTGTGTGCTCGGAAGTCTTTACCTCGGCTGTCACATAGTCATACCCGTTCAATCCCTTGACTTGTTTTGCTTTGATAGCATTTTTTACCAGCTTGTTGGGCACCTGTGTATTGATGCCCACAAGGGTTTTTGGAGTTTCCAGAAGTTCCCAGGTATATGCTAATTTTCGTTTCGGATTATCGGCTCTGGATAAATAGACCCGGGATCCCGGGGTGGAACAGCCTTTCATGGAGCCGGAATTGGGGCAGTGGGCAATTACCACATCCCCTGTCTCCAATTCAACATCGGCTAAAAACCGTTTATACCTTTTTTTGAGAATACCGGGTAAAAGCGGTGGCAACGGATGCCCTAAGTAACTACTCTTTGTTTTTGTTTCAACGCTCATAGCTGACTCTTTCTTTTAGGTTTTCCAGGTTTAATTCCTTTCGAATGCCAAAACGGGTCAATGCAAAATCATATTTTACCGGGTCATCTTGTACTATTTTCTTAAATCCCTGGGTAATTTCCATTGCTGTTTTCATATCCGGACTCTTTCTTTTTGTAAAATTGAGCATCTTTCCTGTTTTAAACATGTGCACATCCAAGGGCACGATCAATTGGGACCTGGATATTTTATCCCAGCCTCCCGGGTCCACGGCATCTTTTCTTACCATCCACCTTAAAAATAGATTGCTTCGTTTGCAGGCACTGTTTTTTGCTGGATCGGCCACCAAATATCCTACGTGTTCCCGCCTTAAAACCTGCTTGTTTAAAAAAATAAGCCCAGGCAAAATTGTATCATCCGTCTTGGACCATGCCGTTAAAAAACAATTTTCAAGGGAGCCATATTCAGCAATCACATCTTTAATGGAAAGGACCAGGTTGGCCATATTCTTTCCTGATACAAAGCGGTATTGGAATCCCCTGAAATCATGGATAACTTCATCCTCATTTCTTTGAACAATATATTCATATGGAGACTTTCCCAGGATTGAAAGCACAATGAAAGTTTTTCTCATGATCTGGGAAACCATACCAAACGCGAGGCTGGCACTGATAAAACCTGCAATCTCCCTATCCTTAATATCCGGATAATCATACAGGGACAGCAGCGGCTCAGGGTTCACAAGTTTTTTTTTATTATATTCGTGATAAATGCTTTCCAGTTTTTCTTTTATGTTCAAATCATTTTCCTTTGTGAATATTCTTAATTTTTCAGATACTATCTAATGTCTTTATCTATAATATTCTTAAGCAAAATAGATACCAACAGCGACATATATTTTGCTTGACTATAATTATTTGAAAGACTTAATATAAGCCCTTTATTTTATTTATACAAAAAGAAGGAGTTGAAAAAATGCTGCTTGATAAAAAAATTGGGTTCATTGGAAGCGGAAACATGGGAGAAGCGCTTATCAGCGGTTTGGTTCTTTCCAAGGCAGCAAAACCTGAAAATATAATCTGTTCAGATATTGATCAAAAACTGCTGGATACAATCAAAAATAAATACAAAGTTCATACAACCACTGACAATATTGAGGTGGCCACCAAATCGGAAATCGTTATATATGCCACCAAACCCCAGATTTTAGGAGATGTTTTAAAAGAAACTGCGTCTGCACTGGACAAATCCAAACTAATCATATCTATTGCAGCGGGTGTTCCGCTGGCCGCCATTGCATTAGGCTTGCACAAGGATCTAAGGCTAATCAGGGTAATGCCCAACATCAATGCCTTTGTAAAAGCAAGTGCCACAGCCATTGCTGCTGGAGAATATGTTCAGGAAGGTGATGTGGAATTTGCCAAGGCGATTTTTGATCAAGTAGGTGAAACCGTATTTATCCAGGAAAATATTCTCATGGATGCTTTTACCGGACTTTCCGGCAGCGGACCCGCCTATATCTTTACCATCATTGATGCCATGGCCGATGCCGGGGTAAAAATGGGCCTTTCCAGGAAAGATTCCCTGTTTCTATCCACCCAGACCGTACTGGGTTCTGCCAAACTGCTTCTTGAATCTAAAGAGCATCCAGGACAGCTTAAAGATAGAGTGGCCTCACCCGGAGGAACAGCCATTGCCGGCATTCACACCCTGGAGCAGGGCGGGCTTAGAACCACTTTAATTAATGCGGTGGAATCTGCTACCAAACGGTCCAAAGAACTGGGAGAAATCATGGTGGCTGATTTTATAAAAAATAACGGCAAATAGCTTGGTTTTGCCCATTGTTTACCTGAGGTATTTTTAATAACTGCTGTAAAATCAAATTTTTTTCTATGGAACTGATCTGATTCAGTTTTCAGCTTCCATATATCCTTAGCCAAGCGGTTTGAGCATTTTTTTACCGGCTCCGCATACAGGGCATTTCCATTCTTTGGGTAACTTTTCAAAGATAGTACCCTTTTTGATTTTGCCTTTTTTATCTCCTTTTTCCGGATTGTAAAGATATCCGCAATTGGAAGTCTGACATTGATACAAATTTTCCGGTTTAGCCATAATTACGCCTCATATATAATAATCACTTTATTTCTTCATCATATTAATCTGTGTTTTAGTCCCGACAAACATTGTACCATATTATAATAATACAAACTAAAAAAAATCCGGTAAAAAATCATATTGGCCGGGTCTTTTTTTCCAACCATGTACAGACATCCTGGCCCAAAAAGGGGGAGAGCTTTTCAAAGACCTCTTTATGGTAATTATTCACCCAGTTAATTTCCATGGGTGATAAAAGATCTTTATTGATCAAGTCTCTTTCAAAATGACAAAGGGTCAGATTTTCAAATTTAAAAAAAATGCCAAAATCATTTTCTAATGCTTCATCCACAACGATCATATTCTCAAGCCGAATGCCGTATTCTCCTTCACGGTATACCCCGGGCTCATTGCTCAGCAGCA